>NZ_JAMXSL010000003.1:0-106677 GCF_026131715.1 Anaerococcus sp. NML200537
ATCCAGTTTTGTAATGTACCTTCGGGTATATCATATTTTTTAGCAACCATCGGACTGCCTCCAGATTCCCCTGATAAATATTCCGTTACTAGTTTGATTTTAAATTCTTTTGTGTATTTTGGCATACAAAAACCCCTCCATCCGTATTCCGGATTTTGGGGTTCAGGTCATAAACCAGCGTTTTTTATAGGTTTTTTAGTATTAATTGGATATCTTTTAGATGGTAGAAAATGGTACGATGCCTTGGCTGGCTTTATCAAGGCAACTGTTGGATATATGATCTTATCTGTTGGTTCTGGTGGCCTTGTTAAGACCTTTAGGCCAATACTTACTGGCCTTAAGGATAGGTTCCAGATATCAGCTACAGTTATTGACCCATATTTTGGTCAAAATGCAGTTACTGAAGGTATGGAACATTTAGGAAGGTCTTTCTCCCAAGTAATGCTTCTATTACTTATAGCCTTTATTGTAAATATAGTACTAGTTAGGCTTAAAAATATCACAAAGATGAGAGCGGTCTTTACAACAGGTCACGTTCAAATGCAACAAGCTGCTACAGCTTTTTGGTTAGTTATATTTTGTTTCCCAAAACTTGGTCAGACACCAATTTTAATCATAATGGCTGTTTTACTAGGCCTATATTGGGCTGTTGGTTCTAACCTAACCGTTGAAGATACCCAACAACTAACAGATGGGGCAGGATTTTGTATAGCCCACCAACAAATGTTTGGTATAAGATTTGCTTGCTGGTTATCTGATAAATTGTTCAAAAATCACAAAGAAAATAGTAAGAGCATTGATGATATTGAATTACCAGGCTTCTTATCTATCTTTAATGAAAACATGGTTGCAACTGCCATCCTTATGACAGGATTTTTTGGAGTTATCCAATTAGTTTTAGGCAAAGATTACCTAGTAGCTCAAGAAGCGTTAAAATTAGAAGATAACTTCTTCTTCTATATATTAGAATCATCATTCTCATTTGCTGTAAACCTTGCTATCTTACAACTTGGAGTTAGGACCTTCGTTGGTGAATTAACTGGATCTTTTGATGGTATTCAAAATAAATTACTGCCAGGGGCTCTTCCAGGAATCGACTGTGCAGCAATATTTGGTTTTGGTTCAGCAAATGCTGTAACAATTGGCTTTATGTTTGGTGCTTTAGGACAATTCTTAGCTATAGCTATACTTTTCCTAATGAAATCACCTACCCTAATAATAGCTGGTTTCGTTCCACTATTTTTCGACAATGCGGTACTTGGAGTTTATTCAGACAACAGAGGTGGCTATAAGGCAGCCTTCTTGATTCCATTTATATCAGGTTTAGTTCAGGTATTTGGTTCAGCTTTCATAGCTTCTTATACAGGACTTGGCCAATACGGTGGATATCTAGGAATGGTAGACTGGGCCACAGTATGGCCAGCTGCTACAGTAATCATGAATAATCTTGGTTACATCGGTGTGGCAATAGTTGCTATAGTATTTATTGCTATACCACAAATTCAATACAGAAAGAACAAAAAAGGCTACTTCCTAATCACAGAAGATTACGAAGCTTATAAAGAAACAATAAATAAATGATATAAAGGAGATAAATATGAAAATTATAGTTGCGTGTGCTAATGGTGCTGGAACATCTTTAATGATGATGAATAAGATTAAACAAGCTTTTAAAGAATTAGACTATAAGGGCAAATTAGATATATCTCACTGCTCTTTAGCAGAAGGTAAGTCTACAGGTAGGACTGCTGATGTAATATTCTGTGCTATCAACTTTATGTCTACATTTGATGATCTAAAGGCAAGGGGCGTACAAATAGTAGGTATGAAAAATATTCTTTCAAAAGATGAAGCTAAAGAAAGAATTTTAGAAAATAATTTATTAGAGAAATAAGAAAAAGAATAAGAAAGGTTAGTAGGAAAATATGTTAGAGGAATTAAAAGAAAGAGTATATAGGGCAAACTTGCTCTTGCCTAAGTATGACTTAGTAAAGTTTACCTGGGGCAATGTATCAGAAATTACTGAAGACAGGAAATATATAGTTATAAAGCCATCTGGAGTTGAATATTCTTCTATGAAAGCAAGCGACATGGTAGTTGTGGATATGGAAGGAAATGTCGTTGAGGGAGATTTAAATCCATCAAGCGACACTCCAACCCATATAGAGCTTTATAAGAATTTCCCAGAAATATCGGGCATAACCCACACCCACTCAAGATGGGCAACCATAATGGCCCAGGCTAAGCTTGATATAAAGGCAGCTGGTACAACCCAAGCCGATTATTTCTATGGTCCAATTCCTGCAACAAGGGATATGACAAAAGAAGAAATAGCAAGCGAATATGAGAAAAATACTGGCCTTGTAATAGTAGAAACCTTTAAGGAAAGAAATATAAAGGCTGACCAAATACCAGCAGTCTTAGTAGCAAATCACGGACCATTCACCTTTGGTAAAGATGCTGCAGATTCAGTATTTCATTCAGTAGTTCTAGAAGAAGTGGCCTTTATGAATTGGCACTTAGAAGCTCTTAAAAGGTATGAAGCAATGAGTCAGACCCTCTTAGATAAGCATTATCTAAGAAAACATGGAGAAAATGCATATTATGGACAAAATTAACCTGGGTATCTATGAAAAGGCCCTACCAAATGAATTAAATATCCATCAGAAACTAAAATTAGCCAAGGAAATCGGCTTTGATCAAGTTGAAATAAGCGTAGATGAGACCGATGAAAAGCTAAATAGGATATATAACGGCTTTGCCTATGACCTAGCCAAGGCTCAAAGAGATGAGGGAGTTAGGATAAGGACAATGTGCCTATCAGGTCATAGAAAATATCCATTTGGTTCCTTAGATACTTTTAAAAGAAATAAAAGTCTATCAATAATGGAAAAAGCCATCGAGTTTGCCGATGTAAATGGTATTAAAATCATCCAATTAGCTGGCTATGACGTTTATTATGAAGAGTCTTGCCCTGATACAGTCAAATATTTTACCGAAAACCTAGCTAAGGCAGTGGAGATGGCAAGTAAATACGGTGTGATTTTAGCCTTTGAAACCATGGAAACCGAGTTTATGGATACAGTAGAAAAGGCCATGAAATATGTAAAACTGATCGACAGTCCATATCTAGGAATTTATCCAGACATAGGCAATTTAAAAAATGCGGCCGTAAAATATGGGACAGATGTAGTAGAAGATTTAAAACTTGGCAGGGGCCATATATTTGCAGCCCACCTAAAGGAGACAAATCCAGGAATCTATAGGGACATGACCTTTGGTTCTGGTGGTCACACTGAATATGAAAGATGCATTAGTGAGTTAAAAGACCAAGGTGTAAATCTTTATACTGGAGAATTCTGGAACCACGGTGAAGAAAATTACAAAGAAATCATAAGAGACGCTTATGAATTTTTGACAAATAAATTGAAATAAAGGAATGAATAATGACAAAACCAAAATTACAAATAGCTTTAGATAGCCAAAATTTAGCGGAAGCTTTAGAAACTGTTAGAGAAGTAGGAGATGTAGTAGACATCTTAGAAGTAGGAACTGTTTTATGCTTGCAAGATGGTATGGAGCCAGTTAGAGCAATCAGAGCCCTATATCCAGAAAAAGACATCCTAGCTGACACAAAATGTGCAGACGCAGGCGGAACAGTAGCCAAAAACTGCAAGGATGCAGGAGCTAATATAATGACAGTCATCTGCTGTGCAACAATTCCAACAATGCAGGCAGCAAAAAAAGAGCTTGATCGTCTTCAAGTAGAGCTTTACGGAGATTGGACCTTTGACCAAGCCAAACAATGGATGGAAATTGGAATAGACGAAGTAGTTTACCACCAATCAAGAGATGCCCTCCTAAGTGGTGAAACTTGGGGAGAAAAAGACCTTAACAAAATCAGAAAATTAATAGACATGGGCTTTAAAGTTTATGCTACAGGTGGCCTTGATGTAAATACATTAGAACTATTTAAGGGGGTAGATGTATATGCATTTATCGCCGGCAGAGGAATAGCAAAGGCTGAAGATCCAAGACAAGCAGCTATCGATTTTAAAGAAAAGATAAACGAAATATTCTAAATTTTAGCAGTGGATTTAAATCGGGGCAATTATTTCCTAGATAAAATTCACTGCTATTTTAAAAAGCATAGAAAAGAAGGAGTAAAAATGAAATTTTTCTTAGACACAGCAAATGTAGATGAAATTAAAAGAATAAATGACCTAGGCCTATGTGATGGAGTAACAACCAACCCATCCCTAATCAACAAAGAAGGCAGGGACTTCAAAGAAGTAGTAACAGAAATAGCTTCCTTCGTAGATGGACCAATATCAGCAGAAGTAACAAGCTATGATTACGAAAATATGGTAAAAGAAGCAAGAGATATAGCTACTTGGGCAGATAATATAGTAGTCAAAATCCCAATGACAGAAGATGGCCTAAAAGCAGTAAATACCCTATCAAAAGAAGGAATCAAAACCAACTGCACCCTAATATTTTCAGTAAGCCAAGGCCTAATGGCAGCAAAAGCAGGAGCCACCTACATATCACCATTTGTCGGAAGAATCGATGATATGGGAGAAGATGGAATAAGGCTAATAAGTGAACTTAGAGAAGTCCTAGACATCTATGGTCTAGAAAGTGAAATAATAGCAGCATCCATCAGAACAAACAAACACTTAGAGGGCTCAGCCCTAGCAGGAGCCCACATAGCAACAATTCCAGGCTCAATCTTTGAAAAACTATGGTCTCACCCATTAACAGATGCAGGTATAGCAAGCTTCAAAAAAGATTGGGAAGCATTTGAAAATAGAGAAAAATAGGTGAGAAAATGACAGGAAATAAAGATATAAAAGCGATAGCAGCCATAAGAAGCCTATCCCTAGCCCAAATAGAAAAGGCAAACAGCGGCCACCCGGGCATCTGCATGGGAGCTGCCCCAATGATTTATTCTTTATGGAATAAATATCTCAATGTAAATCCAAAAAATCCATCATTCTTTAATAGAGACAGGTTTGTTTTATCAGCAGGCCACGGGTCAGCCCTACTTTACTCAATGATCCACCTAGCAGGATACAATCTTCCAATCGAAGATCTTAAAAACTTTAGGCAGATAGGATCAAAGGCCCCAGGCCATCCAGAAAGACTTGACACAGAAGGAGTAGAAGTAACAACAGGACCACTAGGCCAAGGAATAGCAAATGCTGTAGGCATGGCCCTAGCAGAAAAGCACATGGCAGCAGTCTATAATAAGGAAGATTATCCGGTAATAGACCACAAAACCTACTGCCTATGCGGAGATGGAGACCTAATGGAAGGTGTATCCTATGAGGCAATGAGTCTGGCAGGTCACTTAAAATTGTCAAAATTAGTAATGCTTTATGACTCAAATGACATCTGCCTAGATGGAAAATTAAATACATCTTTCTCAGAAAATGTAGAAGAAAGGGTCAAAGCCCAAGGCTGGAACTATATAAAAGTAGATGACGGCGAAGATTTAGAAGCCATAGGCAAGGCAATAGAAAAGGCTAACAGCCAAGATGAAAAACCAAGCCTAATAGAAATAAAAACAATCATAGGCTACGGTTCAGCAAACCAAGGCACAAACAAGGTCCACGGAGCACCCCTAGGTGGAGACGACTTTGCCAAGGCCAAAGAATTTTATAAGTGGGAAAACAAGGACTTTGAAATTCCAGAAAAAATCTATGACACATTCAAAGAAAATCTAGGCAAGAGAGGCCAAGAAGCAAACAAGGCCTGGGATGATTTGATGGAAGAATATAAAAAAGCCTATCCAGAAGCTTATCAATCTCTAATAAATGGTATAGAAAGAAAATTAGACGATAATTTCTTTGACAAGATAAGAAAATATACAGCAGAAGATAAGGCCCTAGCATCAAGAGCATCAGGCGGGGAAATCCTCCAAGACCTAGCCAAAAACAACCGAAATATCTGGGGCGGATCAGCAGACCTCTTTTCATCAAATAAGACAGATATAGGAGAATCTCCATCCTTTAAGGACGACCCATCAGGAAGAAATGTCTGGTATGGAGTAAGAGAATTTGCCATGGCAACCATAGGCAACGGAATTATGGCCCACGGAGGAAGCTTCCACCATGTATCAACCTTCTTCGTATTTGTAGATTATGTAAAGGCAGCCTTAAGGCTATCAGCACTATCCAAGCTTCCTCTAACCTATGTTTTCACCCACGATTCAGTGGCTGTTGGTGAAGATGGACCAACCCATGAGCCAATAGAGCAACTAGCCATGGTAAGGTCAATACCAAATGTAATCGACTTAAGACCAGCAGATGGAAACGAAGTAAGACAAGCTTGGAAAATAGCTCTAGAAAGTAAGGAAAGCCCAACAGTCATAGCGCTTTCAAGACAAAATCTAGAAAATCTAAAGGCAACAGAAAAGCTAGAATCAATCGAAAAGGGAGCCTACATCATAAAAGAGGCAAGCAAGGAAAAGCCAGATGGAATCTTTATTGCAACAGGTTCAGAAGTAGCCCTAGCCATTAAGGCAGCAGAGGCCCTCGAAAAAGAAGGCCAGGCCATAAGAGTAATATCAATGCCATCAATGACCCTCTTTAGAAAACAAGATGCATCCTACAAAGAATCCCTCCTTCCAAAAGATGTTAAAAATAGGGTAAGTATTGAAATGGCTTCATCCTTTGGTTGGGCAGAATGGACCGGAGATAAGGGACTAAATATTGCCATAGATGACTTTGGAATCTCAGGCCCTGGTGATCTAGTTGCAGAAAAACTAGGCTTTAGTGTAGATAATATTGTCAAAAAATATAAGGAAAAATATTTATAGGTTAAGCACTCCTTTCAAAATGATCTCAACCCCAAAATCCGCAAGACGGATGGAGGGGTTTTTCCTTTATAAATGAAAAAATCTCATCCTAGCATATAATTATATAAATGAAAGAGAGGATTTATGAATAAAAGTGCAATTTTACATTTAAGTGAAAGCTTTATGGCCTATGCCATAGGTGAAGACGAACTAAATATAAGGTTGAGGGCTGGTAGGGAAGATGAAGTCGATGTAAGCCTGCTTTACACATACAAATTTGACTACCCGCACAGCTGGCAGGAAGCTAATATGGAGAAGACCTTTGTCGATGAGCTTTTTGCTTACTATGAGATAAATATAAAAATAAAAGATAAGAGATTTGCCTATATTTTCAAAATAGAAGAAGCTAATAAGACTTATTACCTAAGTGAATATGGACTCGAAGAGACTTATGATCTTGATAATTTTTACTTCACATCATTTCACATGCCATATATCAACGAGGCAGATATTTTTAAGCCAGTCGAATGGATGAGGGATGCTGTATTTTATCAGATTTTTGTCGAGAGATTTAATAGGGGGAATTTTGACAAAGATGATACCTATATCAATCAAAAATGGCTAGACTTGCCATCTCCAAAGTCTTTTGCAGGTGGCGACCTTAGGGGAATTACTGAAAAACTAGACTATATTAAAGAATTGGGTATCAACTGCCTTTATCTGACTCCGATTTTTAAGTCACCGACCAACCACAAGTACGATATAATTGATTATTTTGAAATTGATCCGCATTTTGGTGATAAAAAAGACTTTAAAAAGCTTGTCAATAGGGCCCATGACTTGGGTATAAGGATTGTCCTAGATGCAGTTTTTAACCACATGTCCCACCTAAATCCTATCTTTGAAGATGTGAGGGAAAAGGGAGAAAAATCTAAATATAACAATTGGTTTTATATTGATGGAGATAAGGCTGATATAGAAAAGATAAATTACCAGACCTTTGCCCATGTTTATAATATGCCCAAGCTTAGGACTTCAAATAAGGAGGTCCAAGATTATTTAATAAAGGTAGGCAAGTATTGGATTGAGGAGTTTGACATAGATGGCTGGAGACTTGATGTGTCAGATGAGGTTAGTCATGATTTTTGGAAGAGATTTCGTAAGGAAATCAAAAGTGCCAAGGCTGACGCTGTAATTATCGGAGAAAATTGGCACAACGCTGAGACTTTCCTAAGAGGTGATGAATTTGATTCTATAATGAATTATGCCTTTAGTAAAATAAGCCTTGATTATTTTACTAAAAAGATTGATGCAAAGAAAGCAAGTGATCGTTTTAATATGGTTCAGATGAGAAATAGAAATCAGGCAAACATGATGATGCTAAATCTACTTGATACCCACGATACACCTAGATTTATTACAGAAATAAATGGGTCTAGGGATAAACATTTGGCAGCGATAGCTTTAAGCGTTGTGTATATGGGGGCTAACTTAGTCTATTATGGAACAGAAATTGGCCTAGAAGGCAAGGGAGACCCAGATTGCAGGAGATCTTTCCCTTGGATTAGTCTAGAAAAAAACATATCTTATCTGGAAAAAATCAAGGAAATTTTAAGTGTAAAGGGTCAAAAAGTTATAAGAGATGGCAAGATTAAAATTTCAAGCAAGGATGATATTTTATTAGTCGAAAGGTTTGATTGCGAAAGCAAGCTAAGCCTTGCTATAAATTTGGGTAATGATCTAGATTTTGACCTAGGAGATTCAAATATCCTAGCAGCTAATAAGTATGAGGATAAAAAGTTAGGCCGAAATTCCTTTGTAATTTGGGGCTAAGGGAAAATTATTTTATTTTTTAAAAGATAGGCCTAGGCTTGTCTTTTTTCTTAGCCTAGAAAAGGTAAGATTATTAATTAATTAGATAAAAAATAAGGAGTATTTATGGAAAATGATCTAAGCCCTGATAAAATTTTACCAAGGGCGACTGATACTTATTGGAAAAAATCTCAAATGCCGATCAAGAAAACGATGATTTTAGCTTTTTTTGCAGGCGTTTTTATAAGCTTAGCAGCAGTGGCCTCAAGCCTTGCCTCAGCCCACTTGCTTGCAAGTCCTGAGACCTTGCCTATGGGTAAACTTATCCAAGGCCTTGTTTTTACACCTGGCCTAATCTTTGTAATGCTTGCAGGTGGGGAGCTTTTTACTGGTAATTGCCTGATGGTCTTTGCCCTCTTTGATAAAAAAATCAGCCTTAAGACTATGCTAAAATCATGGGCTTTAGTCTATTTTGGAAATTTTATAGGGGCTCTTTTTATAGTAATTCTGCTCGCCCAATCTGGTCAATGGCTAATGGGAGATGGCCTTGTTGGGGCAAGGACAATTTTAATAGCCAAGGCAAAAATAGACTTATCCTTTAGCCAGGCCCTTATCCTGGGAATTTTGGCCAACTTTTTGGTATGCTTGGGTGTTTGGATGGGACTTGGAGCCAAATCTTATGGGTCAAAGGCCATAGCTGGATTTTTCCTAGTGCTAATATTTGTCCTATCAGGTTTTGAGCATAGCATTGCCAATATGTATTATATACCAGCAGGAATTATGGCTAAAAATATTGCAAGTCTTGCGGTAAAATCCGGTCTAGGTGGACAGGCTATAGCTAGTCTTAATTTGTCTAACATGGTTGTTAAAAACCTCCTGCCAGTTACCCTTGGCAATATTATCGGTGGGGCCATCCTTGTTGGATTTTTGTACTTTTTAGCCTATAGGAAAGAGGCTTGATATGGAAAAAGATATAAGATTAACTAGGAGGTTCTACCACTCAATAGCAGAGCCAGGTTTTTTGGAATTTAGGACAACAATTAACATCATAAAAAACCTAAAAGAAATTGGAGTCGATGAAATAAGATTTGGAAAAGAAATCCACAGCCAAGCCTACATGTACGGTAGGCCAAGCCCTAAACAAACAAAGGCCTATGCAGTAACAATAGATGAAGATGTCGATTTCGATATTTCAGAAATCCTAGAAGGTTACACGGGAGCAGTGGCAAAAATTTATACAAATAAGCCAGGCCCAAATATTGGTTTTCGTTTCGACATAGATGCCCTAACAATCAGAGAATCTAAAGAAGAGTCCCACAGGCCAGCAAAAGAAGGCTTTAGGTCAAGAAATGATAAGACCTGCCACGCCTGTGGCCACGATGGCCACCTATCAATTGGGCTGTTTTTAGGCAAATGGCTTGTAGATAATAAGGAAAACCTAAAGGGTACCTACACCCTAATCTTTCAACCAGCCGAAGAAGGCTTAAGAGGAGCAAGGTCCCTGACAGAGGCAGGAGTTGCTGACAACCTAGATTATCTATTTGCAGGCCATTTGGGAATGGGAGTAGAAGATGGGAAAATCTGCGTAGGGACAGGAGGATTTTTATCATCCACCAAACTAGATATAACCTTTAAGGGACATGCCTCTCACGCAGGTGCCCTCCCAGAAGAAGGAAAAAATGCCAACCTAGCTGCAGCTACAGCCACCCTAAACCTCCACACCCTAACCCAATTTTCAACCGGCATGGCCAGGGTAAATGTAGGAGTAATAAGAGCAGGGTCAACAAGAAACTCAGTATCAGATAGGGCAATCTTAGAAATGGAAACCAGGGGAGAGACAGAAGCCATCAACCAGACCCTGGTAAAAAGAACCTACGAGATAGTAGAAGGAGCGGCCAAAGCCTTCGACCTAGCCTATGAAATAAAAACAGTAGGATCGGCCCCAGCTCTTTTAAAGATAGAAAGTGAATTTTATAAAGAAATAAACGATATGCTAGGAAAACGAGGCTATAAGACCTTCCTAAATGGCAAATTTAAAGCCTCAGAAGATGTAGTCTACTTCATAAACAAAGTAGAAGAAAATGGAGGCAAGGCAGTCCACTTCATATTCGGAAGCAAACTAGCAGCAGGCCACCATAAGGATAGTTTTGATTTTAATGAGGATACTCTGGAAGAGGCCTTGGGAGTTTTTAAAGAAGTTATAAGATATTTAAACTGAGATTTATCCAAGATAATATTATTATTTACTTTAATTCTTCGTTATCTTATCACGTAATAAATTGTTGTCATCAAGCTGATGACTTCGCCTAAGGGGGAGGGCCAAGGACCCATGCGAAAGGGTCCTTGGGCCTCCTCTTTAGACGAAGATTCAATTGTAAATAAATATAATTCGATATGAGATATAATTACGAAGAATTAAAGTAAAAAATTATAATTCATTAAAAATGAGAAAAAAGGGGGATTTTAAAAGGGGCTTAGGCCCCTTTTTTCTATAAATCTTTTGGTTCTTTTATTATAAATGACCCAATGATGAAGGTTGCTGATAAGATTGCTGTTGCCATTAGGGCAGTTTTTTCTCCTGCTGAATGCTCTATCATTACTATTATCTGATAGGCTATGGTTTCTAGGATATAAACTAGGGACCAATAGACGCTCATGATTTGGGTTAGTTTTTCTGAATACATGCCCGGAATCTCTTGTGGGATTAGGACGAAGTTTGTTAGTGGTACATACATTATTGTTCCCAAAGCAAGGGCTAGGATTGTTGAAAATGTCGCATTTGTTGAATTTATTAGGGCTATGGCTATTATTGTTGTAAGGATGCCTGATATTTTTAGGGTTGGGACTCTTTTTGTTGATTTTTTTGCTACTATTATTGATAGAAGAGTACCGATTAGGGCTCCTGTTGTAAATAGGGTTGAGATTTTGCTGGCAGGTATTGGTGAAAAGTTGGTGTTTGGGAAAATATTTAGCATGACCATATATAGGGTCAAGTGGCCAAAATACATGGTTGGCATGATTATGGCGATTTTTTCCTTAAAGGCATCTTTTAGGTTAAAGTCTAGGCCATCACTTGTTTTTGTTGATGAAATTTCAAAGTTTTCACCAAATATTAGCCAGAGGGCGAAGATTATAAAAGATACGATAGCAAAAGCTACTAAGGCCCACCTACCAAGTCCTAATAATTTTATGATTGGTCCTATTAGAAGGAGAGCTAGGATTGATCCTACATTGTAGGATACGTTATTTAGGGCATTTACCACTGGTCTTTGATCTGGGTGGAAGTAATTTACTACTACTGGTGAGAAGTAGACTACAAAAAGTGCTCCTCCAAAGCCCATGATGAACCTTCCTATTAGAAAAACAGGAAAGGACTGGGATAGGGCTGCAAGCATGGCCCCTGCTGGTATTAAGAGTGCTGCAAGTCCTATAGATTTTTTGGGAAAGAGCTTGACAAAGATTGTTGCAGCTATCAGATTTCCCAAGATTTTTGCCACAGTTACCACATTATTTATAAGGCTAACTGCGTGAGGGCCTTCCACATTAAAGAAATTTAGGATATTGGGTGTAAGTTTTGAACCTGCTATCCAGTTGACTGCGAAAAATGCGTAGGCTAAGAACATAAGTCCTTCAATAATTACTGGTTTAATTTTTAAATTTTTTTGCTCATTCATTTTTAACTCCTTAATAAAATAATTATACCCATTTTCAAATGAATTTTATCGGTCTTGACGTATGATAATTTTATGATGAAAATATACAAAGAATTTAGTGAAGATTTAATAAAATTTATTGATGCATCTCCTCTAAACTATTTCGCAGTTAAAAATGCTAGCGAAATTCTAGAGGAGGCTGGCTTTAAGAGGCTTTCTGAAAAAGAAAATTGGGAATTAGGAAGGGGAAAATACTATGTAATTCGTGATGATTCCGCTCTTATAGCCTTTGAAATAGGAAAAGACCCAAGGGAGGGCTTTGAGATAATAGGATCTCACACCGATAGCCCAACCTTTAAAGTCAAGTCTAATCCAGAAATAGGGACAAATGGCTATTTAAAGCTAAATATAGAACCTTATGGGGGCATGATTCATTCAACCTGGCTTGATAGGACCCTATCTCTAGCAGGAAAGGTTGCCTACAAGGAAGGCGATGAGATTAAATATTCTCTTGTAAATATTGACAAGAACCTTTTGACTATTCCAAATGCAGCCATCCACATGAATAGGGAAATCAACAAGGGCTATGGTTATAATCCTCAAGATAAACTTTATCCTCTTGTAAAAACTATCAGCGATGCGCTTGAAGCGGATGGATTTATTCTTAAACTTCTTGCTGAGGACCTGAAAATAGATGAGGATGCCATCCTTGACTTTGACCTAGGCCTTTATGATAGGCAAGCTGGGGCGATAATAAATGATATGGTTCAAGTAGGAAGGATTGACAATCTCGGTTCTGTTCACGCTTCTCTTAGGGCCCTTGTGGATTCTAAAGAAGGTGCCAATAAGATGATTATCTTAAATGACAATGAGGAAATCGGATCAAGGACTAGGGGAGGAGCGGCTTCTAATTTCTTAAAGGCTGTGCTTAAGAGAATTGCCCTTAAATCAGGTCTTGATGAGGAAGGCTACCAAATTATGGTGGAAAATTCTATGCTGATTTCTGCCGACCAAGCCCATGCCATTCACCCATCTTATCCAGAATATTCTGACCCAACTAATATTGTAAAGATGAATGAGGGACTAGTAGTAAAAATCGCTGCAAATGGAGCCTATGCATCATTTGTTGAAACTAAGGCAAGACTTTTTGACCTAGCAAATAAATTGGGTCTTAAGCTACAGACCTTCCACAACAGAAATGACAAGACAGGTGGTTCCACAATTGGGCCAATCACAACTACAGTTCTTGGCCTAAAGACCATAGATGTGGGTATACCAATGCTTGCCATGCATTCTATTAGAGAGCTTTGCGGCATGAAGGACCATTACGAGGCATACGAAATATATAAGGGATTTTTTGAGGAGATTTAAATGGCAATAGTAGAAGTAGCCCTTGTGCCACTTGGCACCAAGGAAACATCAGTTAGTAAATATGTAGCAGAAGCAGAAAAAATCCTAAAGGATGAGGGCCTAAAATATAAGCTAAATCCTATGGGAACTGTAATTGAGGCAGATTGTGACAAGGCCTTTGCCGCCATTAGAAAGATGCAAGAGTCAGTATTTTCTAAGGGAGCAGACAGGGTCTACACAGTTATAAAAATTGATGACAGACGTGATAAAAAAGCCTCTATGGAACAAAAAATAAAATCAGTTGAAGATAAGCTATAAAAAAGTGCTGACCTTGCAGGATTGACAAATCTATTCTTTTGATAATATTATTTATAATTGTATCAAGCTATAAAATTTAATTAATAGACATTTTCTTTTAAATAGGCCTACTTACTTAAGCTAGTTAGGATTAATATTTTTTCTAAAGAGAGTGTCTATTTTTAATTCAAATTTATTATTAACTGATGATGTATTTGTAATAGTTTTTAAAAACAAATTGTATTAAAAAAAGCGTCAATAAACCCGATTAATTAACGGATTTATCGACGCTTTGGGGCCTATAGAGCCCCTATTTTTTTGTTGATTTTTATTTTAATTTAAGAGCAACTTCAAATTCTCTTTTTGCTTTTTTAAATAAGAATTCTCCATTACGTACTGATGAAAGACATTCAGCCCTATTTCTTATTGCCTCAAATTCATTTGGTGCATCAAGAACTATGAAGTTAGCTGGTTTTCCTTCATCAAATCCATATTCGTCTTGAAGGTACATTGCTTTTGCTCCATTATAAGTTACAAGGTCAAAGTCCTTATCAAAGTCCTTTTCGCCCATTAGTTGTGCAAGGTGGATTCCATTATCAAGAATATTCATTAGGTTTCCATTGCCTGCTGGGTACCAAAGGTCGACTATAGAGTCTTGAGCAAAGCATACATTAATACCATTATCTACAAATTCACGAACTCTTGTGATACCACGACGTTTTGGGTATGAATCTTGGCGGCCTTGTAAGAAGGCATTTTCTGTTGGAAGGGAGACGAAATTTAATTTAGATTTTCTAAATAGTCCCATCATTCTAAAGGCATATGAATCATCAGCTGATCCAAAGGAACAAGTATGACTTGCTGTTGTTTTTTCAGCAATACCCTTCATCATTGCTTCTGCATTTAATACTTCTACAAATCTTGCCATAACATCATCAGTTTCATCACAGTGAACGTCAATAAGTTTGTCATGTTTTACTGCAAGCTCAACAATTTCTTTTAGTGACTTTTCTCCAAGTTCACGGCTCCATTCGTTGTGTGGAATTCCACCAACAACTTCGCAGCCAAGTTCAAGCGCTTCTTCAACTAAATCTCTTCCTGTTTTGCCATCTTCTTTATATGAATACATACCATTTTGTGGGAAGGCAACAACTTGAATTGTACACTTATCTTTTAATTCATCACGCACTTCAAGAGCAGCCTTTATTCCTGTTAGGTTAGGATCAGTACAGTCAGTTTGAGCCCTTATATATTGAGTACCATAGGAAAGACAATCTTCCACTGCTTGGTAAATTCTATTTTTCATATCTTCTTTTGTTACTCCCTTTTTGAAGTCATTCCAAAGGTCGATTGCTTCAAAAAGTGTTCCTGATTCATTTTTAACTTCATCAGTCTTACCAATCATGTAGTAGTCTAGGTGAAGGTGGGCATCCACATATGGTGGAATAACAAGTTTTCCATCTAAATCAATAACTTCATCTGCATCTTCCAGATTGTTTCCAAATTTTGAAAACTTTCCATCTTCAACTAAGATTTCAGATGAATCTCCATGACCATAAACTTTTGCATTAATAAATTTTTTCTTCATAATATATTCCTCCTAAGAAATTTTAAATAATTAAGCCATTGTCTTCTTTGATAAAATCGTTACAATCAAACCTACTCCTAAGATTGTAGTCATTAGGATAAGTAGATTATTAATATTTCCATTTGCAAGTATTGCTCCACCTAGTGAACTTGCAACCATTATTGAAAAATTAAAACTTGCAGATTGTAATGACGTAGCAACTGCTGATGCGTTTGGTGGCACTTGTCTTGCAACTGCTGTTTGATATAAGGTAACTAAGGCTCCAAAGCCAATTCCCCATAGGATAAATCCTAAGTGAACCATAAGACTAATTGATGAAAAGACACTAAAAAATATAAAGGCTAGGCAAGATGACGCTAACATTAAAAGGCAAAGTATCTTTATATGCTTATCAATAATTTTTCCTGCAATAAAAACAGATAAGATTGAACCAATTCCAAAAAGAACTTGGGCAAATCCAATTCCTCCACTGTAATTCATTGAATCAACCAAATTTGTGATATATGTGTAAACTCCGTAGTTAGTAACTACTGATATAAAGGTAAGTAAGATAATAATAAGCACGCCTTTATTTTTGATAAGAGTAAGAGGTGAGTTTGCCGCAACTCTTTTTTCTCCAGAAACTTCTGGCAACATGAAATTACTGCCTAGGGCAATAAAAATAATAAGAATTGCAATTGCTAAAAATTCAACTCTCCATCCAATATTTGTACCAATAAATGTTACAAGCGGAAGACCTAAGCTCATACCAAATGTCGTACCACTCATAATAACAGCGACTGCCAAGCCCTTATGTTCATCATCAACAAGCTTCATTCCGTAAGCCGCAATCATTGGCCACAAAACTCCAGCACATATTCCACCAATAACTCTTCCAACAATGGCAATACTATAACTAGGTGCAATACCTACTAAGATATTACTTAGAGCAAAGCCTATTAGTAAACCAAGCAAAAGCTTCTTCCTGTTAAATTCAACAGTTGCAGATATTAATGGAATTGCAAAAATCGCACTGGCTATTGCATAAAAACCAACTAAAGTACCAGCTTGTGCTTCTGATATACCAAGACCAGTCATAAGCTCTGGCAAGATTCCAGACGGCACTAATTCAGACAAGATCGCCATAAATGTTACGCTTGCCATAAGTATAAAAGTTGGCCAATGAAAATTTTTATTTTCTACCAAATATATAACCTTCTTTCTATAAATTCGTTCATAATTATTATTTAACTATGAACGTAATAATTATACAGCAATACAAATAAAAAAACAAGGCCTGCACTCATAAATATCGCATATTTACAAGTGACAAAGGTTTGCTATAATTACTATAATTATTCTCTAATTACAAAGTTTGATGAAAATTTATAAAATATCAATTTAGTTTTGTTAGAAAATCAAATTCGCTAAATTTATAGAAAGCTTATCGAAAGTTAATTTTAATAAAAGAAGCCTTGCGATATTTGCAAGGCTCTTTTAGACTTTAAATTAGATTTGACCAATCATTTTTAAGATAATTTGGGCAATAATAGATGAACCTATGTAGGTACCCAAGATTACGAAGATAGAAAGTATGATGATTTTTGGTCCGGTTTTCTTTAGCTTGTCTAGTTTTTAACCTGTGTAGATACCTGCGTAGGCAAGGATTGGTGTACAAAGGGTTGTGAAATCTACATTTTCTGTATGGTAGCTGATAAAGCCTGATATGGGAAAGGCTGGGATTATGACTATTCCTAGGGCTATGATGTGCAGTTTAAATTTTTTTATTTTTTTCCTTCTTTCAAATACCTATAAGCAACTTCTGCAAGGATGCCAGTTCCTATATAAAATGTGCTTTCTTCTACGTCGAATTTTGAATTGTGGTGTGGGTAGATTTTGCCATCTTTGTTTTCTTTAAGATTGTTAAGGGATAGGAAGGTACCTTTGGCTTCCTTTAGGAAAAAGGAAAAGTCTTCACCACCCATAGATGGATTTGCTATCTCTCTAACTTTATCTTTACCAAGTAAATCAGTGGCAATATCTTTAACATAGCCTGTAAAGTCATCGTCATTTATAAGGCTTGGGTAAAATCTCTTGTATTCGAGGATTCCCTCGCACCTAAAGGCCTTGGCTGTATTTTCTACAATTTCTGCCATTCTTTTTTCCACAAAGTCTCTGGTTTCTTCGTTGAGATTTCTAACTGTACCCTCCTCCCAAACCTCATCTGGTATGATATTTTGGCATGTACCGCCATGGATTTGGCAGATAGAAATGAGGGAAGACTGGGTTGGGTCAAGCTCTCTTGAGATAATCTTTTGCAGACCCAAATTAATTTCACTAATGGTTGCAATCGGGTCAATAAAAGAATCTGGTCTTGCCCCGTGGCCGCCGTGGCCCTTAACCCTGATGATAAAGGCATCCATAGAGGCCATCATAGGGCCTTTTTTGTAGGCTATAGTGCCTTGGGGTAAATTCCCAAAAATCCCGCCTTCATGAAGGCCAATTACCCTGTCCACCTTAGGGTTTTCCATACATCCTTCATCAATCATTGGCTTGGCACCACCAGGGATTTCTTCACCTGGTTGGAAAAATATTTTGACCAGGCCATCAAGCTTATCTTCATTTTCCTTTAAAAGTCTGGCAGCCCCAAGAGCCATGGCTGTGTGGCCATCGTGACCGCAGGCGTGCATACACCCTTCATGAGTCGATTTAAAATCAAGGCCAGTTTCTTCTGTGATTGGTAGGGCATCCATATCAGCCCTGATGGCTATACATTTTCCCTTGTAAGTTCCGATTTCAGCCACTATGGCATTGTCATTTACCAATTTTTTGTAGGGGATACCTAGAGATTTTAGTTCTTCTTCTACGTAGGCCACTGTCTTTGGTAAGTTTAGTTCAAGCTCTGGAATCTTATGGAGATTCCTTCTATCCTTGATGATAGTTTCTTCAATTCCTTTGGCGAGCTTTAAAAAATTCATACAACCTCCTTATAATTAATTAGTATACAATCATTTTATACTGATTCAATAAAGTGATATCTTATTATTGTAAAACTAAAATTGAATAACTAAAATTAGCCATAAAAATTAGCATTAAAATTTTATTTAAGTATACTGTCCATAGGACATAGGAAATTTTTTTTAGAAAACATTGTTAAAAAAATATCCATGTGTTATAATAGTAATAAATAATTTTCCTAAGGAGGAGAAATGAAAAAATCAAAAACACTTTTGACTCTACTTTTAGCAGGTCTAATGATGACCTCTTGCGGTGGTGCTAAAGAGTCAGAGCAAAAGGCAGAAGGAAAGAATGAAACACAAGTAGCAGAAAGACCACTAACAGTAGCTATGGCTACAGAGATAGATTCCCTTGACCCATTCAAAACTACTGCAGGGGACACAAAAACAATGACAGATCAAATCTTTGATGGTTTGGTTGATGTGGATGATGATGGAAATCTGGCTCCAGATTTGGCTGAGTCTTATGAGATTTCTGAAGATGGACTTACATATAACTTTAAGCTTAAAGAAGGTGTCAAGTTCCACGATGGATCTGACTTTAGTGCAGATGATGTGTATTACACCTTGGATAAACTATCAGGTCTTACAAGTGGTGAGCCTTTGAACAGTAAATTTACTGGAATTGTAGAGATGAAAGTTATTTCACCTACAGAGATCACTGTTAAATTAAAGGAAAGAGATAATAGTTTTATCTACTTATTAACCCAAGCTATGGTCAAAAAAGATTATGAAGATAACCAAAATAAGCCTCTTGGTACAGGTCCTTACAAGTTTGTATCCTATACACCAGGTGAAGGGTTAATTTTGGAAAGATTTGATGATTACCATAGAAAAGACCACATAGCTAAGATTAAGCAAGTAAATATAGTTAGAATAGCCGATAATCAAGCTCTAGTAATGGCGTTAAATAACAAGGAAGTAGATCTTGCTTCAAAGCTTACAGCTGATGAGCTTGAGCAAGTAAAAGAATCAACAGATTCATACTCTCACCCACAAAACCTAGTTCAAGTACTTGGAATAAATAATGGGGTTAAACCATTCGACGATATTAGAGTAAGACAAGCCATAGCCTATGCTATAGATAAGGATGAAATAATAAATTCTGTAGGTGGCGGAAAGGCTACAAAACTTTATTCTTCATTCTCACCAGCTCTAAAAGATTATTACAATGAACTTGAAGAGTTTTACCCAACAGATGTAGAAAAGGCTAAGGAATTATTGAAAGAAGCCGGATATCCAAATGGCCTTGATATCAAAATAACAGTACCAAGTGATTATAAGTATCACATGGACACAGGAGAATTAATCCAAGCCCAACTTAAAAAAGCAGGTATAAATGCGACAATAGATCCAATAGAATTTTCAACATGGCTTGATAAGGTTTATAAGAAAAAAGATTTTGAAACAACAATAGTTGGCTTCATTGGCTATATAGACCCAATTAGGATTTTAGATAGGTATGTTTCATCAAGCGAGAAAGATTATATTAATTATAAATCTGAAGCCTTTGATAAGGCAATTGAAGATGCAAAATCAGCTGTAAATAGGGATGAACTTATCAAAAATGTCAAAGATGCCCAAGAAATCATAGCTAAAGACTGCGCATCTGTATTTATACAGGACCCTAACGACAACATAGTCCTAAATAATGGCTACACAGGTCTTAAGACCTACCCAGTCCAAAAACTAAATCTAGAAGATATAAGCTTAAAATAATGACAAAATCAATAATAAAAAAGATAGTTTCGCTTATCATGACCTTGTTTTTTGTCTCACTTCTCATATTTTTTGTATTTCAGATAATAGGAGGCAATCCTGCTGAGATAATCTTAGGAACTGAGGCAGATCCACACCAACTCCTAGCTCTTGAAAAAGAGCTAGGTCTTGATAAGCCTATCTTTGAAAGATACATAAATTGGATTTTAGGACTTTTTAGACTTGATATGGGCATGAGCATCAAATACCAAATCCCTGTTAGGGAACTTTTTTTTAAGAAGCTACCTGTAACTATGTGGCTTACCTTTTATTCATTGATTCTATCAATAATAATAGCCATTCCCCTATCAATACAAATAACCATGAAGGCTGATAAGTGGTATGCATCTATAATCACAGCGGTGACCCAACTTGGGATTTCAATTCCATCCTTTTGGCTAGCATTTTTGCTAATCCACTTATTTGCAGTAAGACTCGGCCTATTTTCAACCCTGTCTTTTAATATAATGGGCGGAAGCTTTTTGGATAAGCTTAAGAATTTCTTCCTCCCATCCCTTGCCATTGCAATACCAAATGTGGCAACCATAATTAGGTACATGCAGGCGGCCCTTCTTGATGAAATCAACAAGGACTATGTAAGGACAGCCAGGATGAAGGGGATGGAACTTAAGGAAATCTTATACAAGCACGTCTTAAGAAATGCCTTAATTCCAGTAATCACAGTTATTGGAATGTGCCTAACATCAGCAGTTGGCGGATCGCTTATAGTAGAAAATGTATTTTCCCTACCAGGAGTAGGTTCTCTAATTGTAGCCTCAATTAGCTCTAGAGACTTCCCACTTATCCAGTCAGTAGTACTTGCGGTGGCATTTTTAGTGATTTTTATAAATCTAATAATAGATATAATTTACGGCCTAGTTGACCCAAGGATTCGAGGTGGCAGATGATTAAAGAAAATAAAAATTCGATAAGGATTGGCAAGGCAATAATTGGCCTTTATTTTATAATCCTTATTATTTCAATATTTTGGACACCTTATGACCCAAATAAGGTAGATACATCTATGAAGCTCTTATCACCAAGCCTAGCCCATCCTTTTGGAACAGACAATATGGGAAGAGATATCCTATCACGCCTTATGGAAGGGTCCCAATACGCCCTCATCCTTTCCTTTGGAACAGTATCCTTGGCTCTTTTCCTAGGTTCAATCATAGGGGCAAGTGCTGGATATTTTGGAGGAGCTATTGATGAAGTTTTGATGAGATTTATAGACTCACTCATGGCCTTTCCAGGCATTTTATTTGCCATGATGCTTGTAACAGTATTTGGAGCTGGGGTTATGAATACCATCCTTGCCATTGGAATTATGTCAGTCCCTTATTTTGCAAGGGTTGTAAGGAGTGGATTTTTGCAGATTAAAAACGCTCAGTTTGTCAAATCTGCAGTTGTTAAGGGGGCCAGTCCTCTTTATATAGCCATCAACCACATCCTTCCAAATATCAAAAACCAACTCATGGTAGCTATTGTCTTATCAGTATCTCAGGCAATTCTTGCCGAAGCAGGACTTTCCTACTTAGGCCTTGGAGTTAGGCCACCAAACCCATCTTGGGGCAGGATGCTAAAAGAAAGTCAAGCCTATTTTAACCAGGCACCTCACTATTTCATCTTCACAGGTATTTGCCTAAGCCTAGTAGTATTGGGCTTTACCCTTTATGGAGAGAAATTCAGGTCAGAAAGATTGAAAGAGAAGGCAGCAAGATGAAAAAAATCCTAGAAGTAAAGGACCTAACAGTAGCCTTTAATACTGTTAATGGAGATAAAAATGCAGTCAACCACATATCCTTTGACCTTTTTGAAAATGACTTTGTAGGCTTAGTTGGAGAAAGCGGCTGCGGCAAGACTGTAGCAACCCAGACAATTCTTGGAATCCAGTCAAAAGATGCTATAATAAAGTCAGGTTCTTGCAAGCTTCGTGATATAGAAGTCCTTGGCCTATCTGATAAGGATTGGAAAAAATACAGGTCTAGAAATATAGCCACAGTCTTCCAAGAACCAGGCTCAGCCCTAAATCCCTTAATGAAAGTGGGGGCCCAAATCGAAGAAGTCCTAAAATCCACTACGATTTTGATAAGAAAAAACGCCAAGACCTTGTATATAAAACTATGGAAAATGTAGGTCTTAGGGATGTAGAAGATTTATATAATAAATATCCCCACGAGCTATCAGGCGGCATGCAGCAAAGGATAGTAATCTGCATGGCCCTAATTGCAAATCCAAATGTCCTCATAGCAGATGAGCCAACCACAGCTCTAGATGCCAAGGTCCAGGCCCAAATCATCGACCTTTTTAAGGACCTAGGCCACATCTACAAGGGAGCAATCTTATTTATAAGCCACGACTTAAACCTAATCAACAGGATTTGTAAAAAAGTCATGATCATGTATGCAGGAAGATTGGTTGAAAAGGGAGACACAAGAGATGTAATAGATAAGCCCCTCCATCCTTATACCAAGGCCCTCCTAAAGGCAGTGCCAAATTATAAGAAAAGGGGAGAGGCCCTTTACAATATCAAAGGCCATGTACCAGATTTAAAAAATAGGTCAAATGAAGGATGTCCATTTGCAGATAGGTGTGACCACACCATGGACATTTGCAAGAGAACTTACCCAGCAGCCTACATCAAAGATGGGCGTGAAGTTCATTGCCACTTATACGGAGATCAAAATGACTAGTATCTTAAAAATAGAAAATATAAGCAAGGTATATAAGGATTCTGCCATCCTCTTTAGAAAAAAGGACAACCTAGCTCTAGATAAGGTTAGCTTTGACATAAAAAGAGGAGAAATCTTTGGCCTAGTCGGTGAATCTGGCTCAGGCAAGACCACCCTATCAAACATCATCCTAAGGCTAATAAAGGAAACATCCGGCAAGGTATATTTTGAAGATAAGGACATAACAAGCCTAAGCAAGGAAGAACTTTTAGCCTACAGGAAAAAGCTCCAGGTAGTCTTTCAAAATCCCTACCAGGCTCTAAATCCCAAAAAAACCATAGGCTTTTCCATCAGGGAAATCCTTAAAATCCACAAGGTTTATACAGAAGAAGAAGGGGAAAAAAAGATCAGGGACATCCTAGAAGAAATAGAGATGGAAAGCGATGTGCTAGATTATTATCCAGGCAACCTATCAGGCGGTCAAAAGCAAAGAATAGCCATAGCCTGTGCCCTAATAATAGAGCCAGAGTTTTTAATAATAGATGAAGGAGTATCTGCCCTAGATGTATCAATCCAGGCTCAAATCCTAAACCTAATTAAAAAACTTCAAAAAACCCACAACTTCACCTGCCTCTTCATCTCCCACGACTTAAACGTAATAGCCTACCTTTGCGACAGGATAGGAGTCCTTTATAAGGGAAGGTTAGTAGACCTATTCGAAACCAAAGACCTAGCAAGCCCAGATAGGGATGACTACACAAAAGAACTTTTTAAATCGATAAAAATATAAAAACTAAGCCTCCAATTTTTGGAGGCTTTAAAAAAACCCAGCTAAAGGGCTGGGATATTTTTATTTCAACAAATTCATCCTTCTAGCTGCCTGGTATAAAAATATGCCGAGGATTGCGTTTATTGGCATGGCTACTAGGACTACTGGGTAGGATGGGATGAAGAGGTTTAGTTGTTTGGTCATGCCTAGGGCAAGTGTTAGAAACATTGTTCCTGAAACCATTGTTCCTAGGGCAAAGATTAGGATTATCTTTGGGATTGAGAAGTTTTTATTCATTGTCTTTATTAGGTAGAAGACTACTAGGCTTGTGATTATCTTTTCGATGAAGTTTGGGATTTGGCCTCCTGGAAAACCTGTTGTTAGGGCACTCATTATTCCTCCAGCAACTCCTAGAAGTAGGGCTTCTTTGACATCTTCTACTATCATTAAAGATATAAACATCATTGATAGGAGAAAGTCTGGCTTGACTCCAAAAAATATTCCTGGTACCATGAAGTGGAGGACTAGTCCTAGGGCCATGAAGACTGCTGATATGGTTAGATTTCTTGTTTTGATTGTATTTTGTTTTTGCATTATTTTACCTTTCTTTTCATTGAGTTAGGGGAATAAAAAAAGCTCACTCCTAATATATAGGAGCGAGCCTTAGCCCACGGTGCCATCCCTCTTGTCTAAAATTAGACATCTTTAGATACATACATATCCTATCCCTGTAAGGTGAGAAACACCCGCTGGCTACTATTTCGATTCACCATTGATCTGTTAGATCCATTCACAAAAAATCTTACCCTGCAATTCTCATCTACCATTTACTTTCTGTTGGCTTAATTATTTGCTACTATTTCTAACTACGATTTATATTGATACTATAATACACTAAATTTATAATCTTGTCAAGCCTTAGATCATATATCTTATTAAGAATATGATTGCTAGGACATACATTACCCAGCTTACTTCCTTGTATTTGCCTGTTAGAACCTTGATTAATACGAAGGAAATCATTCCGAATGCTATACCTTCTGCTATTGAATAAGCTAGTGGCATCATGAGGATGGTCATGAAGGCTGGGAAGGATTCGGTGATATCTCCAAAGTTTATTTCTACTACTGTTGATAGCATGAATAGTCCGACTACTACTAGGGCTGCTGATGTGGCTTGGCTTGGTATTAGTGAAAATACTGGGAAGAAGAAGGCTGCGATTGCAAAGCATCCTGCACAAGCTAGGGCTGTAAGGCCTGTTCTTCCGCCTTCTGCAACACCTGCAGAGCTTTCTACGAAGGTTGTGACTGTAGATGTTCCTAATAGGGCTCCACATGTTGTTCCTACTGCATCTGCTAGTAGGGCTTTTGATGCGTTTTCTAGGTTGCCATTTTCATCTAGCATTTTTGCCTTGGTTGCTACACCTGTGAGGGTGCCAAGGGTGTCAAATAAGTCCACAAATAAGAATGAAAATAGGACTGAGAACATTTCTAAGCTAAAGACATTTGAGAAGTCTAGCTTAAAGGCTATTGGTGAGATTGATGGAGGGAGTGATACGAGTGATCCTTCTGGAAGACCTGTTACTCCGAGTATTAGGGATAGGATTGTTGATACCAAGATTCCCCATAAGAGGGCTCCCTTTACCTTTCTTGTTGTTAAGACTACCATCACGATTAGGGCAAAGAAAAATACTATAGATTCTTTGCTTGAAATATTTCCTAAGGATAGGGCTGGTTCTGCCTTTTCTATAATGCCTGCATTTAATAAACCAATTTCTGCGATAAATAGACCAATACCGACTGATACAGCTTTTTTGAGTGTAGATGGGATTGAGTTAAATATTGCCTCTCTGACACCAAATAGGGATAAAATCATGAACAAAATACCTTCAAAAAATACAGCTGTCAGAGCAAATTGCCAAGGGTGGCCCATTTTCATAACGACTGTATAGGTGAAGAAAGCATTAAGCCCCATACCAGCTGATAGACCGAATGGAAGATTGGCATAAAAGCCCATCAATAACATTGCGATAATGGATGCTAAGATTGTAGCTGAGAATACTGCACCGTAGTCCATACCAGATTCTGATAGGATTTGTGGGTTTACAGCTAGTATATAAGACATTGTCATAAATGTGGTTATACCTGCCATTATCTCGGTCTTGATATTAGTATCATGTTTTTTAAGTTTAAAAGTTTTCTCGAAAAACGAAACTTTTTCCATAATTGCCTCCTTTTATTAATGATACGAGTCCATTATATTATAAATTTAGTTTTTGTCACCACATTTATATAATTTTTAACCTTTATTTTTAGCTTGATAAATATTATAATAGAAGTATGAAACTATCAATAGTTTATTAGACAAGGAAGGTATATGACAAGTAAAAATATCATACAATTAATAGTAATAATTATAGGAGTGATGATGAGTGCTTTTTTCTCATCAAGTGAGACGGCCCTGACATCTCTCAATGTATTTAAAATCAGACAATTAGAAGAAAATGGGGTGAAAAATTCTTCCCTGGTTAGAAAGCTTTCAGAAAATATTGGAAAGGTCCTAACGACTATTCTTATCGGCAATAATATCGTAAATATAGGGACAACCACCATTGCTACCTTATTTTTTACAGATATCTTGGGCCCATCAGGGGCTTTGGTTTCAACAGTTGTCCTTACAATTGCAATCCTAATTTTTGGCGAGGTTTCTCCTAAAAATATCGCCGCAGCTAATAGCGAGAAGGTAGCCCTAAAGGTTGCAAGGCCAATAAGCTTTTTAAATATTATCCTAAAGCCACTTTCTTTTATCTTGCAGGCTATAACTGGTGTCATTACTAAGTCCTTTATTGATGATAATCAGCAAAGTGGAGATCAGGTGACAGAAGAAGACCTTAAGACAATTGTGGATGTATCTGAAGAGCAAGGGGTAATCAACCTTGAGGAAAGTGAGATTATCAATAATGTCTTTGCTTTTGGAGATAGCGATGTAGAAGATATAATGACAGCCAGGACTAATATGGAGGCCATTTGTGTCGATATAGAACAAGATGAACTTAAGGAATTTTTAAGAAATTCTATCCATTCTAGGATTCCTGTTTATGGCAAGTCTATCGATAACATCCTAGGAATTCTCCATATGAAGGACATAGTTGCCTTTATTGCAGAAGATAAGGAACTTGATATAGAAAAGATGATAAGGCCTGCCTTTTATGTTTATGACAATATGCACACATTTGACCTCTTTAAGGCTATGCGTGGAGAAAATGTTTCTCTTGCCATTGTCACAGACGAATATGGGGGCACAAGTGGTATTGTCACAATCGAAGACATTGTAGAAGAGCTTGTAGGCGAGATTGAAGATGAGTATGACACATCCCACGATAAAATTTATAAGATAAGTGACAAGGAATATTTGGTCAATCCATCAATTCACATAAATGACTTCAATGATTATTTTGATACAGACCTAATTCAGATTAAAAACGACTCTATAGGCGGTTTTGTAATTGACACCCTAGAAAAAATTCCAAAAGAGGGCGATGAAATCGAAATTGAGGGTATAAAGATAACAGTAATCAAAGTAGATAGATACAAGATAGAAATGCTAAAGGTAGAGTTTTCTTAAGGAGGAGACAGTGAGAGAAACAGTTTATATCACAGGCCACAAGAAGCCAGATACAGACTCAATTATGTCAGCCATAGCCTATGCTGACCTTAAAAATAGGCTAGGAGAATATGATGCAATTCCTATAAGACTTGGCAAACTAAGCCAAGAAAGCCGCTTTGTACTTGAATATTTTGGGGTAAGGCCACCAGAAATCAAGGAAACAATGAAGCTTACTGTAGGGGACCTAAACATAGATAAGGGCAATATCATCGACCCATCTATTCCAATTAGGAAGGCTTGGGATACCTTCCAACATGGAGCTACCAATTCCCTAACAGTTGTAGACTCTAAGGGAGAAATCGTGGGTATAGCATCCCTATCAAATATTACAAAATCTTACATGGATATATGGGATGATAAGATCCTTGGCAGGTCTAACACATCAATTGACAATATTATCGATGTCCTAGCAGCAAATATAATTAATCTTCCAAAAGAACCAAGAGAGCTTTCAGGTAAGATGGCTGTATTTGCCATGAGTGGGGATGAAAAGGACCTAGAAGGTGTAGTCCTTGAAAATGACATAATCATATCAGGGAATAGGTATGCCTATTACAAATATCTTCTAAATCAAAAGATATCACTTTTAATCTTAACCAACGGGGCAAGGCTTGATGATGAGGCCCTAGAAGTGGCAAAAGAAAACAAGGTTACAGTTATATCTACAGAATATAACTCCTTCATGGCTTCAAGACTACTTCCACTTACAATTCCGGTAAGCCATGTAATGACCACAGACAATCTAATTTATTTTAAAACCGACGATACCCTAGATACAGTTAGGGAAGTCATGGCCAAGTCTAGATTTAGGTCATATCCGGTAGTAGACCCAACTAATCAAGTAGTAGGCTCAATTTCTAGGTATCACTTAATTTCTTCAGATAAGAAAAAGCTAATCCTAGTAGACCACAACGAACGCAACCAATCAATAGATGATATAGACGAAGCAGAAATTATAGAAATAATAGACCACCACAGGGTAGCAAACATCCTTACAACAGGTCCAGTCTTCTTTAGGGCAGAGCCAGTTGGATCAACTGCTACAATCATTTCAGAAATGTATTTAGAAAGTGGTATCAGACCATCTAAGCAAATTGCAGGTATACTTTGCGCTGCTATAATCTCAGATACCCTTCTTTTCAGGTCACCAACTACAACAGATGTTGACAGGAGAATCCTAGATAGGATGAGCAAGATTGCAGATATCAACCCAGAAGAATTTGCAGACAGGATGTTTAGGGCAGGCACATCTTTGAAGGGTAAATCAGCCAAAGACCTAATCGAAGGAGATATTAAGACATTTACAATCGGCTCTTCAACAATAAGAGTAGGTCAGGTAATGACCATGAATCCAGAAGAGCTAGTACCAATTATGGATGAGCTAAAAGAGCTAATGGCAGCTAAAATTAAGCAAAGGGGAGAAGATACCTTCGTCCTAGTCCTAACAGATATCTTTAACCAAAGAAGTGAGCTTTTAGTTGTAGGTGAATTCTATGATGCTATCCAAGAAGAATTTGGAGAAGTCACCAAAAATGGCACGATAAATGCTGAGGGAGTTCTCTCACGTAAGAAACAAGTAATACCAAAACTAACAGCAGCAATAGTCAAGAAATAACAAAAGTCTCTAGCCTAGCTAGAGATTTTTACTTAGGAGATAAGATGGAAATATTAGATTTATACGATAGGTACAGGAGAAAAACTGGCAAGACCTACATAAGGGGAGAGGTAATGCCCCCTAATACATATAGGCTCATTGTCCATGTCCTAATCTTTGATAGGAACGGGAGATTGCTCATCCAACAAAGAAAGGCAGAAAAGTCTATGGGAGGCCTTTGGGATATAACTTGCGGTGGGGCTTGTCAAAGTGGTGAAAACACCGATCAGGCAGCAAGTCGTGAGCTTTATGAAGAGCTAGGCATAGCCTTCAATTTTAGGGGCTCAAGACCAATCCTTACAGCCAATTTTAAGTATGGCTTTGATGATTTTTACATGATTCACAAAAATATAAGACTAGAAGATTTAAGGCTGCAAGAAGAAGAGGTAAGTGATGCAAGGTGGGCATCCTATGATGAGGTAACCCGCCTGATGAAGAGAGGGAAATTTGTAAAATACAAGAAATCCTTCATAGATTTGCTCTTTGACCTAGAAAAGGATAAGAGATTTATGGAAATATAAAAAGGCCCAGAAAATAGGGCCTTGTATCTATAGGGAATTAAGTTGATCAAGCATGTAGTCAGGGTCCATACCATGAACCATGCAAGCTTCTTCAAGAGATTCATATAAAGATGTTGGACATGCTATGCAGCCCATACCGCTCATCATAAGAACGTTGATAGCTTCTGGCTTTGCTTGAATTATATCACCTATAATCATATCACGAGTGATAGTTACTTTGTTTGTTTCTTTTGTATTTTCGGTCATAAATATTCCCCCTTTTATAGGAATATTTTACTACTTAAAATATAATAATCAAAGTAAATCACTAGGATATAGGAGAAAATATGGAAAAGTACGAATTGTTAGAAAAAAAGAAAGAAGAATTAAGAATATTACAAGAAAAAATCAATGAGGGCCCACAAAATAGCTTTCTAAAGACCTTCCTAGGACCCTTGGGCCTAGCCTTTCTTGGCCTTAGTCTTGCGATTTTTTTAAAAATGACAGATGTGCAAAAAATTGGCATATTTATAATAATATTTATAATTAGCCTTAGTATTTATACCTTAAGGACTCAGAAGAAAAATGAAAGGGAAAAGAAAAGGCAAATAGCAGAAAGACTTGCCCTCCAAAAGGAGATAGTAAGCTTAAGTAGGGAGATAAAAAATGAGAATAATTAAATATAGTAAGTCTGAAGAAGCCCTAAATATAGCTACCCACATCCTAGGTTTCATCCTTAGTCTGATATTTTTTATACCAGTAGTTGTGGGAGCCTACCGTGGCAAGGACTTGCTTGGATTTTTGGCCTGGCTAATTTATTTTATAGCCATAGCCATCATGTTTTTGGCATCAAGCCTCTACCATTCCATGACCAATCCCACAGCCAGGACCATCTTTAGGGCCATAGACCACGGGGTAATATACCTGACAATAGCAGGGTCTTATACGCCGATAATCTTAATTGGCCTCAGGTCAAGCCTATCCATAGTCATCTTTGTCCTTATATGGATCTTGGCTATTTCAGGCATAACCATGAACATCATAGCCTTTGCTACAGGCAAGGAAGATAGGATAGGAAAGGCCTCGATGATAATCTACATGGCCATGGGCTGGATATCCCTCCTACTTATCTATCAAATTTATAAATACATCGGCATGTCCTATATCATGTTTTTGCTAGTCGGCGGTCTATTTTACACCCTAGGAGCCATTTTCTATTCCATAAAGAAAATCCCCTACAACCACGCTATCTGGCATATTTTTATCCTTGTAGCAGCCTTTGTCATGTTTTATGGCAACTATAAATTTTTGGGATAATTGCAAGAAAATAGAAAGTAAGTATAATGTTAGCAGTCGAGTAAGAAGACTGCTAATTTTATTTGGAAAATGATTAGGAGGATTAGCAATGAGACAAGAATTTAAGGCAGAAGCCAAAAAAGTCATGGATTTAATGATCCATTCAATTTATACAAACAAGGAAATATTTTTAAGAGAGCTAATATCAAATGGGTCAGATGCCCTAGATAAGCTTTATTTTGAAGACCTAAAGTCTGATTCAACCACAGAAAAAGATGACTACTATATAGAAATCATCCCAAATAAGGAAAAGAGAACCCTTACAATCAGGGACACAGGTATTGGCATGAATGAAGAGGACCTAACAAATAACCTAGGAACAATTGCCAAATCAGGTACAGAAGCCTTCAGAAATTCTGTAGAAAATTCAGACGCCAAAGACCTTATAGGACAATTTGGTGTAGGTTTTTATTCAGCCTTCATGGTTGCAGAGAAAATCGAAGTCCTATCCAAAAAGCACGGCCAAGATAAGGCCTACCTTTGGACAAGTGAAAATGCCGATGGCTTTGAAATAAATGAAGCAAAGAAAGATGAGTCAGGCACAGACATCACACTCTTCTTAAGAGAAAATACCGAAGATGAAAACTACGACATCTACCTAGACCAAAATACAATTAGGGGACTCGTTCGTAAATATTCAAACTACATCAGATATCCAATCAAGATGCTAGTAACCAAGACCAAAATCAAGGAAGGATCTCCAGAAGATAAGCCAGAATATGAAGATTATAAGGCCTATGACATCCTAAATTCAGATAAACCAATCTGGAAAAAGGATAAAAAAGACCTAAGTGATGATGATTACATCAATTTTTACCAGGAAAGTCACTACGGCTTTGATAAGCCACTAAGCTGGCTTCACTTCTCAGTTGAAGGTCTAGTAGAATTTAGGGCCCTACTCTATATACCAGAAAAGGCTCCATTCGATTATTATTCCAAAGATAGGAAAACAGGACTAGAGCTTTACTCTCACGGAGTAAAAATTATGGATTCTTGCGATGAAATCCTAGATGATGCCTATTCCTTTGTAAAGGGAGTTGTAGAATCAGATGATCTTACCCTAAATATTTCAAGAGAAACCCTCCAACAAAATAGGCAGCTAAGGGTAATTTCTAAGCAAATCAATAAGAAAATTAATGCTCATCTCAAGGAAATGATGGAGAAAAATAGGGAGGACTACGAGAAATTCTACAAGGAATTTGGCAACTCAATCAAGGTTGCAATCTACGAATCCTTTGGGGCAAATAAGGAAGAACTCCAAGACCTCTTACTCTTCTACTCTAGAAAAGAAGATAAGCTAATAAGTCTAAGAGAATATAAGGAAAAGGCTCCATCAACTGCAGAATTTATCTACTATGGTACAGGTGAATCAATCGATAAAATCAAAGCTTCCCCAGCTTTAAAACTAGTAGATGAAGAAGTCGATGTCCTCTTATTAGATGAAAGACTAGATGAATTTTTAATCAAAATGCTAGAAGAATACGATGGGCTCAAATTTAAGTCCATATCAGCAGAAGATGAAAAAGATGAAGAAGATAAGGAAGATAGCGAGCTAATAAGCTTCATCAAGGAAGCCATGCCTGAAGATGTGGTAGATGTAAATATCTCAGATAAGCTAGAAGATATACCAGCCATCATCAAGCAAAGGGGAGAAGTCTCAATAGAGATGGAAAAGGCCCTCAAAGACCAACCAAACGCCTTTGGCATCAAGGCAGAAAAAGTCCTAGAAATCTCAAACAAAACCAAGGCCTACGACCTCCTAGAAAAAGCCTACAAGGATGACAAAGAAAAGGCAAAAATGATAGCAGGACTACTCCTAGACCAAGCAAGGCTCATAGAAGGCCTAGAAATAGATGATCCTGTGGAATATGCTAAAAATATTTGGAAACTAATTTAATAAGAATAATAAGGAAAGTGCGGAAAATGTGCTTTCCTTTTTTCTTGCATAAAATTATCGAAATAAAGAGTGGATGTTTTTTATTTGGGTATAAAAAATAAAAGATATTAAATATGCTAGAAGGAAGGTGGGGTTTTATAAATTATACTAAGTCTTTAAAGTATAAGAAGGTTTTTACTATTTTGCTTTGTGCGATTTTAATTTCTGTTATGTTTTTGCTGACAAGTTGCAGCAAAGAGTCTGCACAAGTGAAGGGTGACAAAAAGATGGAATTTCCTTTGGATGATAAGGGGTATCCTAAAAATAATATTGTAATGATCAATGGCAAGGCTTATCCTTTAGATCTTGTAGGAGAATCGCATAGGGATTCTGAAATTGAAATCAAAATGGACGGAGATAGTGACCTTGTTGAAATTATCCTTCCCCAAGGTCTTCCTATTAAGTATTGGTCCATGGATGAACATGAATATTTGAATTTAGTTTCTTATAATAAGATTGATTATCCAATTAAAGATGAAAACATGGTCGAAGGCCCATCGCAAGCTGTACAAAAATTTGTTCTTAGCCTTACAAGTAGAGAAAGTTCAGAAATTTTACTAAAGTGGGCAAATGTTGATGAAATGGATAAGTTATTTAAGGATAAAAAAGAAGACTATCTCTTAAAAATAAAAGTATCTAATTAGGAAGTTTTCTTCAAAAGGCAAGCAGAAAATAAAACTTCTTGCCTTTTTGGTACTTATTTTAGAAAACAATGTTTCAGAAGCTATAGTAGATAATAGGAGGGAGGAGAGCTATGAAGAAAATTAATTACAAAGTAGCTGATATTATCTTTTTACTCGCACTTTTTGTAATACTTAAACCATTTCTGAAATATGCATTTCGAATCGCAAGATCTAATAGTGACACAATTCTTGTGGCTATAGGAATTTCATTAGCATTTTGTAGTTTATATATCCAAAGATTCTTTTTTAGACCTCGACACGAAGAAATAGTAAGTTTAAGGAAAAAAGGATGGGGAATAACAGGATATTACTCAAAGCGTTCGCTTAAGAATGAAGAAATATATATCAAATCCTATAATTTGTGGATTAAATTCGGAATAATATTCTTGCTCCTTGAATTATCGGGATTATTAGTCGTGTATGTATTAAATGGATGCTTTTTGAATAATAATATGCTTTTAGCACATATTGTAATTCTTTGTATATTACAAGTAGTTCCATGGATTTTAACGATGATAAGAGAGAAAAAATATGAAAAAAATTGATATAACTGAATGGTAAGAATTTGATATCAAGGAATTATTTACCAAAATCCTACAAAATATCATCGATTGACAAATAAAGATTTAATGCAAGATACCTGTATGAATAGTTCTATTCATATTTTGTCAGATAAATTTGATATTACAAAGCACAAGAATTACAAGCTCCTTGAGGACTATGATAAAAGAATGTATTTGATATTAAAGATTATATTAAGAGAAAAGGTAAAGTTAAGCTTAATAGAAATACAGTAATTACAAGATTGTAATATTTTCTGTTATAGCTTTATGTGACATGGGTATATATAATATAATAGAATAAATTAGAATTTGCGGAGGTGAATTATGGGGTTCTGGATTTTTATGTTCATAGTAACATTATTGATACCGGCTGCTTTATTATTAACATGGTATCTATGCCCAAGATTAAAAACAATTCATAATGCAAGTGGATATAGGACATCACGCTCTATGAAAAATCAAGATACATGGGATTTCTCGCAAAAATATTGTGCGAAAATATCTCTGTATATGTTTTTTCCAGCTCTGATTTTAGCTATTGCAATAATGCCGATGTTTTTTGGCAAGCCAATAGATACAATAGGGTGGATAGGACTTGCTATTACAATTATTCAAATGATGAGTTTTATTGTAATTATTATTTTCACTGAAAGAGCTTTAAAGAAGACTTTTGATAAAAGTGGAAATAGATATTAATCACAAATCCCAGTTTGTCGAACGGAATATAAAGTATTAAAAACGATTAGAAATAAAAAATCTAGTCGTTTTTTTATTTTAAGAAAGGATATAAGTGATTCTATCTATGATGGTAGAGGACTTCTAGGTATATGAACTTAATTTCATTATTTAATGTCAAAAGTATTTGACATAAAAATCCAAAGGGTATATGATAATGTCAAAAGAATTTGACATCAGGAGGTCAATATGAATCTTATAAAATTTATTGAGTCAAATCAAATGTTTGGTATAGGTTTACTATGGTTATTTCTGGTTGCTTCACTAGTATGTACCTTAATTATGATAGTAACCTTAATTAAAAAAGGAGATGAAAGAAAGGGATATATTGTAAAAAAATCTGGATTAACTGCATTAATGGTAGGGTTAATATTTCTAATTTTAAACATAATTTGGAATATTTTCTTTGAACAAAATTCAAGCATAAGCTTTGAAGATAATCCGATATTTTATGTCGGTATAATATCAATAGCTTTTAATATTTCCTACCTAATTAATATGAGGAAATACAGGTAAGAGAAATGAAAAATCATATCAAAGAATATAGAACCGAGAAAGGATTACTTCAACAAGAATTAGCTGATATATGCGGAGTCAGTAGACAAACTGTTAATGCAATTGAAAACAATAAGTACGATCCAACGCTTGAGCTTGCTTTTAAGTTAGCTCTTGCTCTTGAGACCACTATAGATGAATTATTCATATATGAATAAAAAGATTGAGCCAAATTTTCTTAAAGGTGATGTTGCAGAATAGGTAAATCTATTCTGCTCATCACTTTTTTGTGTGTCAGGAATTTCTTAAAGTGGTGTGAAAGGTGATAGATCGTGTCACTATATTTTTGTAAGAATTAGAAAAAAATAAGTGATTCTTTCCACAAACCAGTATAATAATATAAAAAGAAAGTTAGGGGACCAAGGTCTCCTTTTTATTGGGAGGAAATATGGAATATAAAAGAACTAATGCTTGGCTTGCCATGGATGAGGCTGACCTTGATAAGTTAGAAGCCATGTCTAAAGATTATTTAGACTTTATGGATAAGGCTAAGACTGAGAGAATGGCTGTTAAGGAGATTGTTAAAAGAGCTGAGGCAGCTGGTTTTAGAAATCTTGATGATTTAATCGCAAGTGGTGACCTTAAGGCAGGTTCTAAAGCTTATGTTATCAATAGAAATAAGGCTGTGGCAATGTTTGTGATTGGTAGGGAGGATTTAGAAAAGGGTATGACTATTGTCGGTGCCCACCTAGATAGCCCAAGGCTTGACCTTAAGCCAGTTCCACTTTTTGAAAAAAGCCACGCAGCTTATTTAAAGACCCACTATTATGGGGGCATTAAGAAATATCACTGGACAAATATTCCCCTTAGCCTTGTGGGCGTAGCCTTTACTAAGGATGGGAAAAAGGTTGATATTTCAATTGGAGAGGACGATGATGAGCCAGTATTTTTCATCTCTGAGCTTTTAATCCACCTTTCAGCTGATCTTAACCAAAAAAAGGCCAGCGAAGTTATAACAGGTGAGCAACTTAATATCATGGTAGGCTCAATTCCACTTAAGGATGAGAAGGAAAATCCTATTAAGAAAAATGTCCTTAAGATTTTAAATGAAAAATATGGGATAGAAGAGGAAGATTTCCTTACAGCTGAGCTAAATGTAATACCTGCAACCAAGGCTCGTGAAGTAGGCCTTGATAGGTCAATGATTATGGCCTATGGCCACGATGATAAGGTCTGCTCTTATGCAGCCCTTAAGGCAATCCTAGAAGTAGAAAATCCAGAAAAGACCCTAGTTGGACTTTTTGTAGATAAGGAAGAAATAGGATCTGTTGGTGCAACAGGCATGACCAGCCAATTTTTCGAAGATATGACCCTTGAAATCCTAAATGCCTTTGGCAAGGGAAATGTTGTTAGCTTAAAGAGAGCACTTAGAAATTCTAAGGTCCTTTCAGCAGATGTGACCCTAGCAGAAGACGCAAATTTCCTAGAAGCTACAGAAGAGATGAATACAGCCAAGCTTGGCCATGGGGTATGCCTAACCAAGTATACTGGCAGCCGTGGCAAGGGTGGCTCAAATGATGCTGACAGCGAATATCTAGCAGAGGTGAGGACCGCTTTTGGAAAAGAAGCTGCTATTTGGCAAACAGGTGAGCTTGGCAAAATCGACCAAGGTGGTGGCGGAACAATTGCCTATATCCTTGCAGAATACGGCATGAGCGTAGTCGATTGCGGTACACCAGTGGTATCTATGCATGCTCCTTTAGAAGTTATCTCAAAGGCAGATTTATATCAGACTTTTAAAGCATATCTTGCCTTCTATAAACATATCTAAAATACTGATATCTACCCATTTGATCAGCTATAAAAACTTTGCAAAAAATATTTGACAATACTTTTAGCAGGTGTATAATATATATTTTTTGACAAATAAGTCCCTCTAAGGTATAATGATATAAGTATCAAACGGAAGGATGATTAAATGGCACAAAGATCAGTTCACGATATTAGAAAAGAAGTTGAAAGTTCGGTGGGTAAGGAAGTAATTCTCAAAGCCGATATGGGCAGGAAGAGAGTTAAAACTAAGACAGGTGTCATAGTAGATGCATTTCCAAGTGTATTTACAGTAAAGGTCAACAATGATTTTGATGTAGAAAGAGTAGTATCATACACATATTCTGATATTCTTACATCCACAGTTAAGTTGACTCCAAATAAATAAAAATAGGGGCTGGCAAAACGGCTCCTTTTTTTATTAAAAAAATTCTTCCAAAAAGAAAGGAAACTATGAAATACGCAGACTTACACATGCACACATCTTATTCAGATGGGGATTATAATATAGAAGAAGTAATAAAAATGATGGCTGAGGCAGGACTTAAAAAAATTGCCATAACAGACCACGATAGGTGCGATCATTATGATAAAATAAAGGTCCTTGCCGATCTTTATGGTCTTGAAACTATAAAGGGTATAGAAATATCAGCCTATGACTATGAAGTGGGTAAAAAAGTTCATATAGTAGGTCTTTTCTTGCCAGATTACACGCCTAATATTAAAAAACTTAATGACCACATAAATAAGCTCAGAGAAGCCTGTCATATCGAGCTTTTGCCTGAACTTGCTAAAAAGGGATTTGACCTTGACTATGATTTTGTCAAAAAATTTGCCCCAAATTCTATAATCTATAAGTCAGATATATTTTGGGCCCTAAAGGCCAAGTATCCAGAAAAGATGGAGGGTCTTGGCTTTAAGGATATTTTTAAGGAAAAAACTACGGATGACCTGGCTAGGAAAATGGGCTACATACCAGTAAAGGATGCCATTTCTGCCATAAATGAAGATTCTGGCCTATCAATTCTTGCCCATCCACAAGAATATGACAATTGGGATGAGATTGAAAAGTACGCAGGCTTTGGCCTAAGAGGAATTGAAATCAATCACTCCAGGATGAAGGGCGATGATTTTGAAAGAGCAAGGGAAATTGCTAAAAAATTTGATTTTATCATGTCAGGAGGGTCTGATTTTCATAGATTGGGAAGATTTGAACTAGGAGATTATGGTCTAAGTCATGATGAATTTGATAAGTTAAGAGAGGATTTTAATGACAAATATTGTAATTCTTGATTCTAAACCCCTAAATCCAGGCGATATGAGCTTTGGTAGCCTAAAGAAGCTTGGAAATGTGACAGTTTATAAGGAATGCCCAAACGACATAGAAGAAATAATTAAAAGGGCCAAGGATGCTGAAATTCTCCTTATTTGCTATACAAAAATTACAAGAGATATTATAGAAAAACTTCCAAAGCTTAAATATATCGGTGTCCTATCGACAGGCTACGATTCTATTGACCTAGAGGCTGCAAGAAATAATGGGATTGTCGTTACAAATGTGCCAGCTTATGGAACTGATGCTGTGGCCCAGTTTGGCCTTGCTTTCCTTCTTGAGCTAACAACAAGGGTTGGTCACCACGATGGGGAAGTTAGAAAGGGTCGCTGGAAAAAGGAAGGCTTCTGGTATTTTGGAGATTTTCCACTAATAGAACTAGTTGGCAAAACCATTGGCATTATGGGACTTGGTAAGATTGGACTTGCAGCTGCCAAAATATATAAGGCCATGGGAATGGAAGTTATTGCCTACAATAGGAGCGAGAATGAAGAGGCAAAGGCTTTCGTAGAATATGTGGGCAAGGATGAAATATTTGAGAAATCCGATATAATAGACCTTCACCTGCCTTTAAATGATCAGACAAAAGATATTATCAACGAAGATTCAATTTCTAAGATGAAAGATGGGGTTATTATCATAAATACAGCAAGGGGCGGCCTAATTGATGAGGATGCCCTAATGGCAGGCTTAGATTCAGGCAAGATTTATGGGGCAGCCCTTGATGTCAATAAAACAGAGCCTATAAATGACGATAACCCAATGCTTGCTTATGATAATATAATCATAACCCCACACATGGCCTGGGGACCGGTTGAAACTCGTCAGAGGCTTCTAGAAATTGCCATAGATAATATCAGGGCCTTTGAAGCAGGTAAAGCGAAAAATGTAGTAAATTGAGAGGAGAATTATGAATATATTTATTGATATTGCAAACTTTATGTGGGCCAATGTAATTGGCTATGTCCTTTTGGGGGTGGGCCTTTATTATTCAATAAGGCTTGGCTTTCCCCAATTTCGCTATGCAAAGGATATCTTCCATGTCATTAAGAAAAATCTGAAATCAGATTCAAATGTATCTGGTTTTGCAGCCCTTGCAACAGCTGTAGGTGGTCAGGTTGGGACAGGATCCCTTGTAGGAGTTGCAACAGCCCTTGTAGCTGGAGGTCCTGGGGCTATATTTTGGATGTGGATTACAGCTCTACTTGGAATGATTATTACCTTTGCAGAGACAGTCTTGGGGCAAATTTATAGGGTGAAATTAGAAGATGGAACCTACAGGGGCGGTCCTGCCTACTATGTGAGATTTGGTCTAAAATCTAGAATAATGTCAGTCATAACTGCTATTTTTTACATAATTGGTGTAGGCCTTTGCATAGCCTTCATGCAGACAAACTCCATAGCTCAAGCCCTTACAGGCGTATCTAATATTAATCCAATTTACATAGGGGTAGTGATTACGATAATTGCTGCCATAGTTACAATCGGTGGGGTTAAAAGGCTTACAGATATTTCAAGTAAGATAGTTCCAGTTATGGCGGGTTTATACATACTTGCAGTTTTATTTATCCTGCTTACAAATATTACTAAGGTCCCAGCAATGTTTTCAGATATCTTTAAAGGTGCCTTTGGACTTAAACAAGCCTTCGCAGGCCTTGGTGGTTATACAGTAATGACCACCTTTAGGTATGGGGTTGCAAGGGGCTTATTTTCAAACGATGCTGGTAATGGTATAGCAGGTATCATGCATGCTTCAGCAGATGTTAAACATCCGGCAGAGCAAGGATTTTTGGGTATGTTTGGAACTTTTGTTACAACAATCATAATATGTACCCTTACAGCCTTTGCCATCATGCTTACAGGAGTATTAGGAAATGGTAACGATGGTATAGTCCTAGTCCAAGATGCTTTCCAATCACAACTTGGCAACCTTGGTCGTTGGATGATATTCTTTGCTATGCTAATGTTTGGTTTTACAACCCTAATAGCAGACTTATTCTATGGTGAAACCAATGTCCTTCTAATATTTAAGGAAAAAGCAAAAATCCCACTTTGGATCTATAGGTTAACAGCCTTCGCCATGTTTATAATTTCAACCAAACTAGACCTTCACGTGGTCTGGGGAATTATAGATGTCTTTGTAGGTATAATTGTATTTATCAATGTAATCAGCTTATTTTTACTCTTCAAGAAGGTAAAAGAAGTAATGGATGATTATGAAAGACAAAAAAGCCAAGGCATAGAAGACCCTCTTTGGAAAAGAGAAGAAGAATATAAATTATAGAATTTAAAAATCCGGATGAGATCAAAAGATCAAATCCGGATTTTTTATCTTTCTTGGATAATCTCTATCCTGTAACCATCTGGGTCTTCTACGAAGAAATATTTATTAGAATCTGGCCTAAGGCCTTTAATTTCTGTCACTTCATAGCCTTTAGCCACAAAATCTTCCCTTAGAGAGATAATGTCTGGGTGGGAAATAGCTATGTGACCATAGCCAGTACCTAGGTCGTAAGGCTCTTCCTGGTCGTAATTGTAGGTTAATTCTAATTCAAATTCTGGTGAATCAGGGAGAATTAGATAAACTAAATCAAATTTCTTTTCAGGAAATTCCTTTCTTCTTGATTCTCTAAATCCTAATTCTTCAGTATAAAACTTAAAGGACTTATCAAGGCCCTTGACTCTAATCATTGTGTGTAAAAATTTCATAGATCCTCCTTATTTTATATATAACCTAAAAGGGGAATCTTACACATTAAAATAATATTAAAGTAAGTTTTTCGATTATATTTAATAAAATTAAATTTGACTTTAATATTATTTAGGTTTATAATGGTAGTAACAAAGGAGGATGCCATGGGAAATGATAAGAGAGAATGGATAGAAAATCTCGATGATAGCGAAATCGACTTTATCAAGAGATTTATCCTAGAATCGGGATCCTTAAAGGAAATGGCAAAAATCTACGGTGTATCCTATCCGACAGTCAGGCTTAGGCTTGATAGGCTGATTGAAAAAATAAAACTATTAGACAAGGAAGATAAGTCCTATGTGAGCCTAATAAAATCAATGGCCATAGACGGAAAAATCACCCTAGATGCTGCCAAGATTTTGATTGAAGAATACAAAAGGGAAGGAAGAGAGAAATGAAAAAATTATTAGGATTATTTTTAGGCTTAGGGATATATACTTTTTTAATTCCACTTATAATTCAAATCATAATTTGTAAAAATACCAAGGGAAGATGGGGGCTAATAATACCAATCTTATCTTTTCTAAGTACACTTTTCTGGTATATTGGACAAGTATCTTTTGATGCCTATGGGGAAAATCAGGTCACCATACCAGGCTTCATCATAGGTCTTATTATAGCAAATATACCAACAATGATTCAGTATTTGGTTTATATTTACTACAAAAATAAGAAAAAACAAAAAGACGAACTAGACAAGATGGAAATAATGGATATGTAAAAAAACGAAGCTAAGGGAGACCTTGGCTTCGTTTTTAAATTGTAGGTAGTTATTAATTATTTATTTTCAAGTTCAAGATATAAGATTCCATCAGATTCGTGAATGATATTAAAACCTAAATCTATATGGATTTTCAAAGCAGCTGCACGTTCTTTTTCAAAATCATTGTGAAGGACCCTTATAGAATCAAAGGAAAAAGCCTTCTTAATTAAAAGTTTTAGTCCTAATTTTCCATATTCTTGGCCCCTAAATTCGTCCTTAATCACAATTCCTATGTCCCTAGCATGAGCATTAAGCTTTGATGGATGGAAATTTACATCACCCACAAAGACCTTTAAATCTTGGTCATAAATATAGGCGTAAAAATATTCTCCTGGATTAGTAAAATAAAGGTCATACCATTTTTCTAAGTAGGTGTCATCAAGGTTGATAGTACCAGTCTCCTTATTATATCCAGGAAAATCCAAATCATAGCCCTTGTTGTATGCCATTGTGGCAGGATCTTTTAGGAGATTTTTTGCAAAGTCTAATTCCTTTTCTTTTGGGATGCATAAGTTGATATTTTTCATTTTTTATTTTTGCAAACAAAAAGCAGGTGGTTAGTCGCACCGAGAGTTTCTGGGTCCTTGCAGTGGCTTAGGTGCCAGTCTAGGTAATTTTTAAAAGATTCTTCAGTCATTTCCTCAAGCTTATTACTCAAAACTTCTGCATAACCATCGCTTGCTATTATTTCTTTTATTTTTATATTTGCATCCTCAATCATTATTTTAGCTTCATTGACCTTGAAAAATACAAAGGGCCTATCAATTAACCTTTGTTTTTCATTATCATAGCTAGGACCTGAAAAAATATCTGTATTGAAGTTTATTGTCTCGCTAATTAAAACCATATCGTGATTTATAAAGGAAATTAAGATATGACCAGTATTCTTGCAGATTCTTTTGGCTTCTTTTAGGACATCCTTTCTGTCTTTTTCATTAGAGAGATGGTACATAGGACCAAAGATTAGAACTAGGTCAAAATAATTATCTTCCAAGTCTTTAAGATCAAAAGATGACTTATTATAGGCCCTTATATTTGAAAAATCCTTAGCCTTCGCCTCTAAGGTCTTAAAATTTGAACTTGCTGGCTCAAAGGCAATGACTTCTTTAACTTTAGTGGCAAGGGGGATTGTATAAACACCTGTCCCAGCCCCAACATCTAGGACCTTGGAATCTTTATTAATTAATTTATCAATTTCTATTTGGGTGGTGATTTTCTCTACCAGGCCAGTTCTTGACTTAAGACGAGCTTCTTCGTCAAAAAGTTTATAAAGCTCTTCGTTTCTTTCTAAATCATCATCTATTTTAATAATATTTTCCATATCCATGAAATTCTCCTTTATGTAAATATACCTTAAAATAAATAGGATGTGGAATAAGTTATTGAACTTGAAAAAAATCTTATTATAAAAAAACATCCGAGAATCAATTCCTCGGATGTTTGCTATTTGGTGGAGAATAGGGGACTTGAACCCCTGACCTCTTGGCTGCCAGCCAAGCGCTCTCCCAGCTGAGCTAATTCCCCAAATATAGATTTATTATACCACAGAAGAAATTTAAAAGCCACCCAAATGGATGGCTTTTTGACTTAGTGAAATTACTATTAGTTATTTCCTTTGTCTTTTGATTCTGTTTCTTTTTCTACTTTTTGTTCAGCTGCATCTTTAGCTGCATCTTTTGCTTCATCTTCAGCTTTGTCAGCATCTTCTTGAGCATCTTTTGCTTCTTCTACTTTGTCTTCAGCTTTTTCTTCTGCTGGAGCTTCTGTTTTAGTAGTTGTTTCTGTTGGTTCTTCAGCTTTCTTGTCTGCTGAGTTTCCACATGCTGTTAGTACTAAAGATAGAGCTAGTAGTGATAGTAATTTTTTCATTTGTACCCTCCTAAATTTTTTTGTGTACCCATTCTCCTTTGTTGAATCTGTATCTTAAACTTACAAACCTTGATGCTTGGTCAGATAGGATACCAATCCAGATACCAGCTAGTCCTAAGTTTAGTATGTTAACACAGATAAGAGTTACTATTGATCTGATCAATGTAACAGATACTAGTGCAACTCCTAAGGTATATTTTACATCACCTGCGGCTCTTAAGCAACCCCCATAGATGATTTGTGATATTTGTATGAGGTTGATAAATATCAAGAACCTTGAAATTTCAACGCCCATGTCAAGTAAATGTTCTTTATTAAAAAATATAGAAAATATGTTTCTTCCGAAAAATATCAATATTGCAGATATTATAAGTGATGCTAAAAATCCTATTTGCTGGCAGGTTTTGCCGTATTTTTTAGCTTCTTCTTTCAGACCAGCACCGAGGGCATTTCCTGTTAGGGCTATGGCTGCTACTTGCATACCATCACCTAGGGAAAATGATATGGATAGGAAATTCATTCCGACATTATGGGCTGCAAAGGCATCTGTTCCAAGTTTTGCAGCTGTTATTGCTGTTACTAAGAATCCTACCCTAGCTGATACATTTTCTATGAAGATATTGACTGCTAGGTTTTTGATTTCTTTTGCAATTTCTAATGAAAATTTAAATTTACTTTTTATTATTTGGCTAAAGTTCATATAAGAAGTCTTTGAAAATAGACTTATTATACACATTATGGATGCTACGACTGTTCCCAAAACTGTGGCAAGGGCTGCACCGGCTACTCCCATTTTTGGAAATCCAAATTTACCATTTATGAGTAGGAAGTTAAATCCAATATTTACAAAAGATGATACAAGGTTTGAAAAGAAGGCTATCCTTGTATTGCCACATCCCCTGTGGGCGGCATTTATTAGCATTGATAGGCAGTTAAAGAACATTCCTACCATGGTTATGATGTAATACTGGTAGGCTAGGTCGTGGGTATCTGTATTTGATCCAGCAAATTTAAGGATTGGATCTGCCAGAGGAATCATGATTAGGTCTACTACTATTACAAAAAATATCATGATATAAAGCGCTGTAGTAAGGGTTTCATTTGCCTTAAATCTCTTGCCTTCTCCTTGCCTACGGGCTACAAGTGCTGATACAGATGCATTTATGGAGAAGAAAACTGATAGGGGTATAAATTTTGGCTGGGTAACAAGTCCTATCGCTGATATGGCTGATGGTCCCATGCTTGATACCATGAAGGTATCTATCATACCTGCTATGGAAATAAATAAAAACTCAAGAACAGCTGGCCAGGCTATTTCAAGAGATTTTTTGAAATAGGCTTTATCTGCTATTTGCATTTTCCTATCCCTTTATAAGTGTGAGGTATTTTTCAATATTTACCTCGCTTGCACCAGGTTTATCTTTATCATTGGCCCTTAAAATTTTGATTATATCCTGGCAAGTCTTATCAATTGCAGCTTCTGAGTCATAATTTTTCAATTTATAGCCTATGAAAAGTCCATCGAACAAATCTCCAGACCCACCGACCTTGAGGTCTTGCTTGTCAAAATAGATTGTGAATTCATTTTTGCCATAGACTTTGACACAATCCTTATCTTCATCCTTACTAGAAGTTATAATCAATTCTTTCTTATTATCTTTAAAAGAATCTATATCAAGGTCTAAAAACTTTGCTTCTGTTTCATTTGGAATTACAATGTCAGCCAGGTCTAGAAGGGACTTGTAATTTTCAATTTTTCCATCATCAAGACCTGGATAGAGACTACCATCATCTCCCATTATTGGGTCTAGGATGATTGTTGTTTCATAGTCTAGATTTTCTAGAAAATCTCTTATTAGGTCTCTTTGGTCCTTATCATCTATGTAGCCTATAAAAATTGTATCAAACTTAAAGCCAAGCCTTGTCCAATTATCTAGGCAATCTTTGATGTAGCTATTCGTATTTAAAAATGCATTTCCGCTTAGAGAAAAGTTATTTGCAATCATTGCTGTTGGTAACAAAAAAACTTCCACATCCATATAGGCTAGGACTGATGCCATTAGTCTTGCAGCAATCTTACCTTTGGATACGAAGTCATTTAAAATTAAAACATTCTTCATTTAAACTCCTTATTATCTTTATATATATCTTATGAACTTTAACAATATTGTCAAATATAAGAGAAAAATAATTGGATTAGGGTATAATGACCATATGAACGAGAAGAAAAAATTATTGCTTAAAAAAGTAAAAGAGAATAAATATGTCAGGAAGACTAAAAAGGGGATAGGCAGCCTTATATTCTCAAGAACTGGTCTTTTTGCCTTCTTGATTATCAGTCAGATTTTTATAATTTATGGACTTTATAGGCACTTTGCTATTGATGAATACTGGTTATTGGGAGGTTCTTCTGTAATTAGCTTTGTGATGATGATCCTTATCCTAAATCTAGATGATATGAATCCTTACATGAAGCTATCCTGGTCGCTTTTTATCTTTGTGGCCCCTACTTTTGCCTTGGTTGCTTTTTTGATGGCTCACTTTAGGATTGGCTATAGAAAAATACATAGGAGGGTCTTAGAAATTGAGGCAGATGCAAGCAAAAATCACCACAAGGCCATGACAAAGGAAGCCATCGAAAATACTGAAGATAAGAGGTTTATTAACCTTACATCCTATCTTAAAAATACAGGAGGTTTTCCAGTTTACAATCAAACCAGGTCTTTTTATTATAAGCTTGGCGATGACATGTTTAAGGATATGATCAAGGATATAAGGAAGGCCGAGAAATTTATCTTTATGGAGTTTTTCATCCTAGATTATGGCTATATGTGGGGAACTATCCTTGAAGAACTGGTCAAAAAGGTCAATCAAGGGGTTGAGGTAAGACTTCTTATAGATGGGTCAAATCTTATTACCAGGCTGCACAGTGATTTTGAAAGCGAGATGGAAGACTTTGGTATCAAATTCAGGGTCTTTTCCAAGATGTATCCAATTGTCTCAACCTACCTAAATAACAGGGACCACAGGAAAGTTATGGTTGTTGATGGAAAGTGGGCCTATACTGGAGGAATCAACCTTGCTGATGAATATATAAACAAGTATGAAAGGTTCGGCCATTGGAAGGACTGCGGTCTTAGACTTGAAGGCCAGGGAGTAGATGCCCTTACCAATTTGTTTTTGACCATGTGGAATGCAGCAAATCCTGAAAGAGTAGTTGAAGATTATAATCAATACCTAGTGGCTAAGCCAATCGAAAGCCACGATGGATATTATGTGGCCTTTTCTGACAATCCTACCGATGATGAGAGGCTTAGCCAAAATATTTTCCTAGATATGGTTAATAATGCCAGAGATTATATTTATGCCATGACACCTTATTTTATCGTAGATAATGAAGTAGTATCAGGCCTTCAAGCAGCAGCAAAAAAGGGTGTAGATGTGAGAATTTGCATACCTCACATACCTGATAAAAAGATTGCCTTTAGCCTAGCTAAGACTCATTATGCGGAACTTATAAAGTGCGGGGTAAAAATTTATGAATACACCCCAGGTTTTGTCCACTCCAAAACTTGGCTTGCCGATGGAAAAATTGGCATGGTTGGGACAATCAACCTTGACTACAGGGCTCTTTTCCAAAACTTTGAGTGCGGAGTCCTGATTTATAAATCTAAGTCCCTTGAGACAATAAAAGAAGATTTTGATGAATTTTTTGAAGTTAGTCAACTTGTCACAGAAGAAGATATTGAAAATATAAAATTAAGAACAAGGTTAGCAGGTGCACTCCTAAAGCCATTTGCTCCTTTGATGTAAGTCCTAAGCTAGTCTTAGGGCTTTTCTTCTTGACAAAAATTAAGAAAGCTTATATAATTATTATATGATGTATGGTGGATAACCAAACAATAAGGAGTTAAGATGTTTAAGCTAGATACAAGCTCTGACAGTCCTCTTTATATGCAAATAGTTGATCAAACAAAGATAGCCATTGCAAGTGGCATCTTTAGAAATGGCGATAAGTTCCCGTCAGTAAGAGACTTATCAAAAGAGCTTTTGATCAATCAGACCACAGTTTCCAAGGCATTTAAGGAGCTAGCTAGTCAGGGGATTATTGAAAGTAAGCCGGGCATAGGCACAATTATCAAGTTAGATGATAAGAAGATTAATCTAGAAAAGGAAGACTTTTTTAGAAAACTAGAAGAAGATATATCCCAGGCGATTTTTTTGCAGGTGACTAAGGAAGAGATTATATCCCTTTATGAGAAAGTTAGAGGTGAGATAGATGATGTTTAAGGTTTCTAATATCACAAAGACCTTTGGCAAAACAAGGTCTTAGAAGATGTAAGCTTTGACCTAAAGCCAGGTACTATCACAGGCATAGTAGGCAGAAATGGGTCAGGCAAGACCACCCTTCTTAAAATCCTCTGCGGGATTTATAGGGCAGACTCTGGGAAATTCAGCCTAGATGGGAAAGAACTTGCAGATGATCCAAAACTAATTTCTCACATAGGATTTTTGCCAGATAGGTTTGACTACTTTTCTTTTTATAAGGCAAAGGATGTGCCAGATTTTTATAAGATAATTTATGAAAAATTTGATAGCGACTATTTCTTTTGCCAGCTTAATAAAAATGAAATTGATCCTAACCAAACTATTAGAAATTTCTCCAAGGGTCAGAAAAATCTCCTTGGGCTAATTACAATTTTGGCAAGTGGGGCTGATATAATCCTTGTCGATGAGGTCCTTGATGGGATGGATGTCCTAAATAAAAAGCTAATCCTTTCCTATTTATTAGATGCCAAGGAAGCTGGTAGGACCGTCCTTGCCTCAAGCCATGAGCTAGATTATTTGGCTGGAATATGTGAAGAAATCCTCTACCTATCAAAGGATGGTAAGCTTAAAAACACGAGCCAAGACACTAAAAACATCAGAAAGGTTCAAGTAGTAGTCAAGGATAAACTCCCACAGACCTTGGCAGACAATGCCGTGATAATCTCATCCCTTGGCAGGGTCAAGGTAATTTTGATCAAGGCTGATGATAAGCTCTTAAGCGAATATTTATCAGATGATCAGATTGTCCAATACGACATTCTAGGTCTAAATATAGAAGATTACTTCTACATGGAAGCAGGAGGGAAAATATGAGAGATTTTAAGAAACTATTAAAAATATCCTGGAAAAGATATGCTATTTGGCTTATCCTCTTAGGATTTTTCCTAACTCTTTCAAATGTCCTTGGAGTAAAACAAAATATAGATTGGAATAAAAGACGACTCCATTCTAGCCTTATGCAAATTGAAAGATACATGGGAAAGGAAAATGAACATCGGGACGATGGAAAAATCGATGAAAAATATCTAGAAGATAGCAAAAAACTTGCTGAAGAATTTGCTGAAAAATACAAGCTTTCTAGAGACATGGATAGGAAGTTAAGTGAAGATGAATATGAAAAGATGGACAAAAATGGAATCCTTGATAAGTATTATGCCTACGATGATTTCATAAACATCGTGGAAGCATATAAAGATAATAAATTTCAGGCTGTAGATAATCTAACATCTACTATGAGCCTTACTATAGCTTTTATTTTCATCCTAGCTATGGCACTGACATCAATCGAAGAATCCCTCAATTATTACGACTTCACAAGGATGCTTCCTTGGTCAAAGAAAAAGGAATTTATCATGAAGATAGGCATTTGCCTAGTCTTTGGCCTTGGCTTATTTGCCATAAATTCAGCCATAGTTTACGGCCTTGTAAAAAGATCAGTTTTTTCTGAAATTGCAAGCTTTGAAGGATTAGGAACTTTCATTTTAAAATCAATCCTATCTCTTATATCTACGAGCTTAGTTGGCGTTTCCCTAGGACTCCTTGCAGGCAATTTCTTAGGTCATATGGGTCTTTCAGTAATTGCTATAGGCTTTATAGAATGGTTTAAGTTTATAGTATTCTCCTTTATGGCAATATTTGGTGAAGACCTTGTAAGTAGGGCAAATGATAGCTTTTATGCCTTTAAAAAGACTCTAAGTCCAGCAGGTCTTGTCTTTCTATCCTTAACCAATGTTAACTTTGAAAAGACATCATCCGTGTGGGCAGGACTTGCTGTAGCCTTAATAATAGCAATCGCCTCTTACTTTTTAATAGGAAAGTCATCAGCAGAAAGATCAGGCTACATGGCCAAAAATGAGGTGATTTCAAATATTTGCAAGTGCTCTGGCATCTTAAGTCTTACATCAGTACTTTTTATGGTAACAACAGGAATAATAAGTAATGATGGTACAAATATTTTCATAAATATTATAGCCTACGGCCTTTCCCTCTTGATATCTTACAAGTTATTTGATATCCTATTTAAGATAAGACTTAAATTTTAGGAGTGAATAATGGCAAAAGATAGACTAACATGGAATGAATATTTTATGAGGCTGGCTGAAACTGTAGCCATGCGAGGAACTTGCGACAGGGCCTATGTGGGTTGTGTCATAGTCAATGGTGAAAATAGGATAGTATCAACAGGCTATAATGGATCAATTAAGGGAAATAGCCACTGCGATGAAATAGGCCACACCATGAGAGATGGTCACTGCATAGCTACAATCCACGCTGAGATGAATGCTCTTTTGTATTGTGCCAAGGAAGGCATAAGTGTAAATAACTGCATCTGCTATGTAACCCATTTTCCTTGCCTAAATTGCACCAAGTCCCTAATCCAAGCAGGTATAAAGAAAATTTATTATAGAAATGCCTATCGCGTGGATGACTATGCAATCGAGCTTTTATTAAAAAACAATATAGAATATATAGAGATAGAAGATGATGAAGTTAATAGCATCTGACTTTGATGGGACAATCTTAATTGACGAGTCCATAAATAAAAATGATATAAAAGCCATAAGAGATTTCCAAAATGTTGGAAATCTTTTTGGTCTTGTAACAGGCAGGTCCTACCACAATCTTGCCCCTCTCATAGAAGGAAAAATTGCCCCAGATTATATAATAGCCAACAACGGCGGCCATATCCTAGTGAGAGAAAATGACACCTACAAAGAGATTTTTAAATCTGTAATCCAAAGGGAAAATGCCCAAAAATTTATAAATCAATATGCCAAAGATTATGAAATTACAATCTTTACCGAAGATAGGAAGCTTTATAATTTAGACGATGTAGATAAGGACATCATGGCCCTAGCAATTTATACAGAAGACCAAGTTGAAAATTATCTTTCAAAAATATTTGATTTTCACTATTCAATAGGAGTGGTGGATGTAGTAAATAAAGGAATTGACAAGCAAAGGGGTATAGATATAATAAAGGACTTTTATAAATATAGGGATGAAATCTATGCCATAGGCGATGATTACAATGATATAGTATTTTTAAAAGCGACCAAAAGGTCATACACCCTAACTTATGTGACAAATCCATTTGTAAATGAGGTTTGCAAGTATAGGGTAGAATCGATTGCAGAATTAATCAAGGAGGTCATATGAAATATACAGAAGATGGCAGACAATACCACATAGGACTAAAAGAGGGCGATGTAGGAGAATACGTGATTTTGCCAGGAGATCCTAAAAGAAGCGAAAAAATTGCCCAATATTTCGATAAACCAGTCAAAGTAGGAGATAATCGTGAATATATCACCTACACAGGCTACCTAGATGGGGTCAAGGTTTCAGTCACATCCACAGGTATTGGCGGCCCATCAGCAGCCATAGCCCTAGAAGAGTTAAGCAAAATCGGAGCTCATACCTTTATTAGAGTAGGCACCTGCGGTGGCATAGACTTAGATGTCAAAAGTGGAGACATAGTCATTGGCCAAGCAGCAATAAGGGCAGAAGGCACCAGCAAGGAATATGCCCCAATAGAATTTCCTGCAGTGGCAGACTTTGAAATAACATCAGCTCTTAAGGAAAGTGCCAATGAAATGGGTCTAAAAAGTCATGTGGGAGTAGTCCAATGCAAGGATTCCTTCTACGGCCAACACGAAGCAGACCTCATGCCGGTATCATACGACCTAACTAACAAGTGGGAAGCCTGGAAAAGACTTGGAACCCTGGCAAGCGAAATGGAATCAGCAGCCCTATTTACAGTAGGAAGTTTCTTAAAAGTAAGAGTAGGATCATGCTTCTTGGTAGTGGCTAACCAAGAAAGAGAAAAAAAGGGGCTGGATAATCCAGTAGTCCACGACACAGGCCTAGCCATAAGGCTTGGAATTGAAGCACTTAGAAAATTAATAAAAGAAGATAAGTAAGGACAACCGCTAGAAATAGCGGTTTTTCTTTCGTTAAAAAACATTTTCCAACTTTAAAATTCAAGAAAGGCTTGATATACAAGTTTCAATAGACTTTATCAAATTATATTAAATTGTTTTTTGACAATCAAAAATTATGTCTTATAATAATTTTATAAACGTTTTCAAAAAGGAGGTATTATGACAAATAAACTTAGGAAGTTTATGAAAACTTTTATAATTAGTTTGGTATTATTACTAGGCTTGGGACCTTATTCAACAACTTATACCCAAGCAAGCGAAAGTCAGGCTTCCACCACTGTCAAGATCTATTACGATAGAGAAGACCCTAGTGGTTGGGATGTATGGCTTTGGGGAGATGGAGTAGATGGAGCAGCCCATCCTTTTGATAAGAAGGATGATAAGGGCAATTATGCTGAAATCACACTCGATAAAGCCCTAAAAGAAGTTACCTATATCGTAAGAAAATCCGATTGGTCAAAAAGAGAACCATCAGATAAGGAGGATGGAAGTAGAGTCCTTCCTATCACAGATTCTTATGGTGAGTCCTTTATTAAACACCAAGTAGAAGATAAAAAAGAAGAAAAGCCAAAAGAAGAAAAAGACGATAAAAAACAAGCTGAAAGAACAGTAAGCGTAACAGTCCACTTCGATAAAAAGGATGGTGGCTGGAGCCTATGGCTATGGCCAAAAGATGGCGAAGGCAAGGATTATCCATTTACAGGCGAAGATGAAAACGGAAAATATGCAGAAATTGACATAAAAACCGATAAAAATTCCCTAGGATTTTTAGTGAAAGATAAGGATTGGAACAAAGATATCGGTGAAGATAGGTTTATAGATATAAGTCAAGGAACAGAAATTTGGCTAAAATCTAAGGACCCAACAATATATTATGACAATCCTTATGGCGAAGCAAAATCTTATGATAAGTTAGAGGCAAATGTATCTTACAGAAGATATGATATGTCAACTGATGATATATGGGCAATCAAATATTGGAATAACAAAGATGAAGCAAATTCAAAAATCCAAAAGCTAACAAAAGATGGTAAATATTACACAGGAAATATTACAAGCCAAGGATCAGAGATAAATAAAGTCCTCTTCACCCTAGTTAAGATTGATAGTGAAGGCAAAGTCATCTACCAAGATGGAGATGTCAAAGAAATCAAGAGATTTGATGATACTGGCAAGGCCGAAGTCTATGTATTACAAGATGCTCCAAGAGTATTTTATGACAAGACCCTAGTAGATGAAGATATCAGGGTAGAAAAGGCAAGTGTAGATAGCTATAGAGAAATAAATGTAAACCTAAATAAGGCTGTAAATATCAAGGAAATGCTTGACCATGGTTATGGTTTTATAACAAATTCTGACCTTGTTAAGGAAGATATAGAAGCAATAGGCTCAAAAGATTCTAATAATATAAGCAATAAGCTAAATATTAAATTCAAAAAAGACCTAGAACTTGACAAGGACTACGAATTTATTTTCTATCTAGACTCTGCAAAAAATATTAAATTAAACGCAAAGGCAGTCCTTGCTAATATAGTGGCAGATAAGAAATTTGACGAAGCCTATGCTTATGATGGAGAGCTTGGTTCAATATATTCAAAAGAAGCAACAACATTTAAGCTTTGGGCTCCAACAGCAAGCGGCGTAGACCTAGTAATCTTTGGAGCTGATGGCGAAGTAAAAGACCAGATGAAAAAAGAAGATAGGGGAGTATATTCATATACACTTGCAGGTGATCAAGATAAGACAGTCTACATGTATGATATCCACTTCAAAGATGGTTCTGTAAATAGGGTAGTAGATCCATATGCAAAATCAACAACCATCAACGGTGAAAAAGCTGTAGTAGTAAATCCACAAGTATCAATGGTTGAAAGACCAGCAAATAAATATGTTAAAAACCCAATAATATACGAACTTCACGTAAGAGACCTATCAAACCAAGAATACTCAGGAATCAAAAACAGGGGTAAATTCTTAGGGCTTACTGAAGAAGGAACAAAGACACCAAATGGATTTAAGACAGGACTAGACTATATAGCAGATTTGGGAGTAAGCCATATCCAGCTTCTACCAATCTATGACTATAGTAAAAATTCTGTAAATGAGAAAAATCCGATGGATAAATACAACTGGGGCTACGATCCAGTAAACTACGATACTCCAGAAGGAGCTTATTCAACAGATCCAAACAATCCATACGCAAGGATAGAAGAACTCCAAAAGGCGGTTGATGCCGTTCATAAAAAAGATATGGGCGTAATCATGGATGTAGTCTACAACCATGTATTTTCTCTAGGAGAACACAGCTTTAACAAGATAGTACCAGGTTACTATTTCAGATTTGATGAAAATGGCAACCCACACAACGGTACAGGAGTAGGCAACGAAACAGCATCTGAAAGAAAGATGATGAGTAAATTCATCGTAGATTCTGTAAAATATTGGGCCAAAACCTATAAGCTAGATGGCTTTAGATTTGACCTAATGGGAATACTTGACTATCACACAATGAATACCCTAGTAAAAGAGCTAAAGGAAATAAACCCAGACATAGTAATCCTAGGAGAAGGATGGGATATGGGAAATCTTCCAAAAGATCAAAGGGCAACTCAAGTAAACTCAGTAAAGATGCCTCATGTAGGAACCTTCAACGACGACCTAAGAGATGGAGTCAAGGGATCAGCTTTTGATGGTAATGCAAAAGGCTTTGTAAATGGTGAAAAAGGTGTAGAAGAAAAGCTATTCTCATCAATAAAGACTGTAAAACAAATAAATGGTAAAAATTACGACAATCCTCAACAGCTCATCCAATACACAGAAGCACACGATAATAAGACAGTCTTTGATAAGATAAAAGAACTTCATCCAAACGAAGATGATGCGACAACTCTAAAGAGACAAAGACTAGCAACAGTAATTCCTCTTCTTTCACAAGGAAGACCATTTATCCATGCAGGACAAGAATTTGCAAGAACAAAGGGAGGAAATGAAAACTCCTACAATGCTCCTGCAGAAGTCAATGAGCTAGATTGGAAGAGGGCAGAAGAGTACAAAGACAACATCGAATACATCAAAGAAGTAATAGCAATTAGGAAAAACGAACCACTTTTCCACTCAACAAGCTTTGACCAAGTCGATGCTAGAGTTAATAAGATAGTAGCAAGTGACGGACTAATAGCTTACAGTCTAAGCCAAGGAGACAAGGACCTATATATCGGACATAATAGGGAAGATTCTGCAAAAGAATTCAATCTTCCAAATGGCAAATACAAGGTCCTAATCAAAGCTGATAAGGCAAACCATAAGGGACTTGAAACTATAGAAGTAAAAGATGGCAAAATAGCAGTAGATCCAATGTCAACCTTAATGCTAGAGAAATTAGGGGAGACAAAAGATCCAGAGGAAACCAAAAAACCAGAAGATAATAAGAAACCAGGTAAAAATGATGATTATTTCTTCAATTTTGCTTATCTAAACAATAAACTAAATAAAAAAGATAAGCCTTGCAAGATGAATGCAAAAGTTAGAAAACAATATTACGAGCTAAAGAAAGCCTACCACAGGAATCTAGTAATATCAAAATCTGCAAAATATTTATTGGAAAATGCTCCAAAAACAGTAAGACCAGTAAAAAGCAAGCTAGAAAAACAACTAGCACTTGCAGAAAATTTAAGAGATCAGGCCCTTAAATATTTAACAGAGCTTGAAAATTGCTACGAATAGGAATATTGATTTTTAAGACGTAAAAGAAAGACCGCTAGAAATAGCGGTTTTTTCTTTTAGAATTTTTTAATATATCAAATAGAATTGACAAGTGTTATAAACTGTTATATACTGTTATAGATGAGAGGGGAAGAAATTGAAAATAATTATTAAAAATGGATCGCCAGTTCCTATTTATGAACAGATTAAAAATGCCATTAGGGATGAGATTTTAAAGGAGAATGTGAAAGCAGGAGAAAAACTTCCTTCTGTAAGGGCCCTTGCCCGTGAGCTTTCTATTTCTATTTTGACTGTCAAAAAGGCCTACGATGAGCTTGAAGATGAAGGATTTATAGAAAGTCGCCAAGGACTTGGGACCTTTGTTGGCAAGGAAGACCCAAATTTAAGGCTTGAGGAAAAGCAGAAAAAACTCGAGGAGTCTTTACTTTCTGCTATTAGGATTTCAAAAGATATTGAAATGGAAAAGAATGATTTATTTGAACTTTTAGCATATTTATATGAAGGAGATTTTAATGACTGAAAAAATCCTGGCAAAAAATCTTGCCAAATCTTATGAAACATTTAAACTCGGACCAAATGATTTTACTATCAAAAAAGGCTTTGTAACTGGCTTTATCGGCAAAAATGGCATGGGAAAGACAACTACCATCAAGGCCCTTTTGTCCCTTATAAACTATGAGGGGGAAATATTCATAGATGGTGAGAAAATTAATGATTTGACCTATCTTCAAGATGTAGGCCTTGTAATGGATGATTCCTTTCTGGGCAAGGACTGGACCTTAGACCTTGTAGATGCTGCTATGAATGTGGGATATGAAAATTGGGATTCGAAATCTTATTATGAATATCTTGATAAATTTAAGCTTGATAGAGATAAAAAGGTTGAAGAACTATCAAGAGGTATGAAAATCAAGCTAATGCTTGCCATCGCCCTTTCACATGATGCGAAAATTCTTATCCTAGATGAGCCAACAAGCGGCCTTGACCCTGCAATGAGAGATGAACTTGTGGATATGATTTTGGACTATATGGAAAATGAAGATCATACAGTCCTATTTTCTACTCACATCACCCAAGACCTTGACAGGATTGCTGATTATATTATCTTTATAGACCAAGGGAAAATCATCTTTGAAGGCAGTAAGGATGAGCTCTATGACAAATTTTTGCTTATAAAGGGTGGTCTTGATGATTTTGAAAAAATAAAAAACCTTAAAATTTATGGACAAAAGAAGACTAAGGTTAATTTTGAGGCCCTAATCCTAAGAGAAGATTACAAAGAAGATGAGGCCTTAGTGGCAGAAGTGCCTAGTATTGATCAAATAATGATTTATTATGGGAGGATCTAATGGATATTAAAAAACAAATTAAACTAGATATAATTTCAATGAAACCCTATTATACTTTAAAAAATTTAATCATAATATTAGGTATATTTATTTATAATTCTTTTATTAATAAATCTCCTATAGGATTGGTTCCAATGACATTGTTTTTTGCTGTTATGTATTCATCTAATCCATTTTTGTTAGGGGAAAATTCTGGCATTGATGCCTTATATAAAATTTTTTCCATAAATAGTAAAAAGGTAGTTATAGGTAGGTATATATTAGCTGGCTTGACTTTTATAGTGGCTAGTCTGGTTGGTTTCTCAATCTATGCTGTAGTTTTTCTAATAAAAAATATGCCAATAGGTCTTGATATGTCAATGGTTATTGGAATTAACATTGCTTTGTATGCAATTATTATTTCTGTTCAATATCCGATTTATTTTAAATACGGCTATGCTAAAGCAAGGATCTTTTGTTTTTTACCAATATTTATAATTGCTGTAATAGGAATGGCTCTAGGATATTTTATAAAAGATTTTGGTCCAATTCTTAACTTTGTATTAGAAAATCAAAGGATGCTTATAATTGGACTTTGTATCCTAGTTGTCTTTTTTCTTACAATTTCGATCAAACTTTCCATCAAATTTTACAAGCAAAGAGATTTTTAAATCACAAAAGACCCTAGCAAGCCTTGGACTAATCTCCAAGGCCTACTAGGGTCATATTTTTATCTATAGCAAGCCTTGCAAGAGCGGCAAGTTTTTTACCATAGGTTTTTATTTTTCTTTGCGATAGATTATATTTTTCTATGATTTTATTTTCTTCTTTCAGGTCTAGGTTTTTTGCAAAATCATATAGGCTTTGAGCAAAGATTCCTATCTCCTCTAGGTTTTTTCTTTTTAATTCTATATCTTCGTAGGGATCTAAAATCCGATAGGTATCTAATGAAGAAAATTTGTCCTTATAGTCGTAGAAAAAATCCTGCATATTTTTTTCTTCTACTAAGATTTCATAATTTTTTAGACTCTTAGATTTTTTTATTTGGCCTAGACTATTGCAAAGTACGATTGTTAGCACTTATTCTATTATTTCAATATCCACTAGTGGGAGGATGTCTATTATTTGATCTCTTGTTGGGAGGTCTAGGACTCTGGCTGTAGCAGATGCTGCTGCTACTGCTACCATGTAGGATTCTATTGGGTCATTATCCCTTACTATGGTTCCTATAAAGCCGCCTATCATGGCATCTCTACAGGCTACTGTGTTTATGATTTCGCTATCATCTTCTACTGGTGCTGCTGCGTATACTCCGTCGTTTGTAAAGAACATTGATCCTTCTGAACCATATGAGATTATTACATATTTTGCTCCCATTTTGATTAGTTCCTTACCATAAGGGATGTAGTCCATCTTATCTTCGATTTTGACATTAAAGATCGCCTCTATGTCTTCTCCGTTTGGTTTTACAAGGAGAGGTCCCCTTTTTACCATGTTTAGAAGGTATTGGCTTGGTACGTCTGCTACAAAGTAGGCACCGTTGGCCTTAGCTATTTCTACCATCCTATCGTAGATGTCGCTATCTTCGCCATTTTCCATTGGTGGAACTGATCCACCAAAGATTATGGTATCGCCTTCTCTTACTCTGGATAGGTAATAAAGAAGCTCTTCGACTTCTTCTGATGAGATGGTTGGACCTTGGAAGTTTATTACTGTTTCTTCTAAGTCTTCAAAAATTTTGATATTGATTCTGTTATTTTCTTTTATATCTACAAAGTCTGCTAGGATGTCTTCCTTGCTTAGCCAGTCTTTGATAAATAGGCCTTGGTAGCCGCCAGTGAAGCCTGTGGCTGTGGTTGGTATTCTAATTTGTGATAGGATTCTTGATACGTTTATTGCCTTACCACCCGGTAGGGTTCTTTCTGTTTTTATGTTGTTGTTGTAGCCTGGGTGTAGCTTATCTACCTCTACATAGAGGTCTATAGATGGGTTTAGGGTTACTGTATAAATCATTTTTTCCTCTTTCATATATTTAAGTTTCTTACCTGGTCTATTACTTCTTCCATGTGCATGCCGTGGCTGCCCTTTACAAAAACAAGAGTACATGGGCTTATTAGGGATTTTAACTTCTCTACTAAGCCATCCTTGTGTTCAAAATAGAAGCATTTATTAGGCTTGAAATTTTGAATGGCACCCTCATACATGTGGTAGGAGAGAGGGCCGTAGAATAGGCAAAAGTCAATTTTTTTCGGATCAATTTTTTCTCCTACTTGATAGTGGAGTTTTGCTTCATCTTCGCCTAGCTCTAGCATATCTGATAGGCAGATAATTTTCTGCTTGTAGCCAAATAATTCATATACAGTTTCAAGGCCTGCAAGGAGGGCTTGTGGGTTTGATTTATAGGAATCATCTAGGACATCAAATCCATCCAGTTCCAAGAGTTCAGACCTATTTTGGCTTGATTTTGCTTTCATTAGGCCCTTATTAATTGTTTCCTTATCTAGGCCAAAGAATTGAGCTATCATGACTACTGCTGCTGCATTGTAGACATTGTGCTTGCCTATAAGCGGGATTTCGTAATGGTCTTTCCCATTTGAAAATCTTAATTTTGATGAAGGTGACTCTTCAAATTTGATATTAAAATCTGCCTTAGGATCTGTTCCAAAGGATAGGACTTTTTCTTTAATATCATAAGTAGGGATTTCTTCTTTCATGGTTGGGTCATCTATATTATAGATGAAGGTCCCTTGATCATTCATTCCCTCGAGAATTTCAAGCTTGGCCTTTAGAATACCAGACTTAGTCTTTAGGTTATGAAGGTGGCTATCACCTATGTTTGTTATCATTGAAATGTCTGGTCTTACTATAGTACTTGTTAGAGAAATATCTCCAAAATTATCTGTACCTAGCTCTATCACAGCGATTTCACAATCATCATCTAGGGAAAGGACTGTCTTTGGGACACCTATTTCGTTGTTGAGATTGCCCTTGGTCTTTTGGGTCTTAAATTTCTCGCTAAGTATAGTTGTAAGAAGGTCTTTTGTTGTGGTCTTACCATTTGAGCCTGTTATGGCAACAACCTTACACTTAAGCTCATCCCTGTAGGCCTTGGCCAAATCTTGGAGGGCTTTTTTTGTATCTTCTACCCTTATATAAGGGATAGTGACATTTTTATTTACCTTATAATCCTTATCCACAATAAAGGCGGCTGCTCCCTTTTCTTCGCACTCTTTGATGAAGATTCTCCCATCAAAGACTTCGCCAACTAGGGGGATGTAAAGCTCACCTGGATCTATGGTTCTAGAATCTGTTGAAACTCCACAGATTTCAATATCTAAAAAATCCTCATCAGAAATAGAGCCACCAATCATTTTTGCAATGTGGCCAAGACTTCTTTTAATCATAAAGCCCTCCTAAAACCATCTTCGATAAGCTTATCTAAAAGTTCGCTGAAAGATATTTGGTAGAGGTTTTCAGCCATTCTTCCGAAAAATGAAGAAGGGGTGAAGCCTGGGAAGGTGTTGATTTCGTTGATGAAAAATTCCTTATTTTTAGTATAGAAGATATCAACCCTGGCAAAGCCCTCGCAGCCTACTGCCTTATAGCAGGCCTTGGCAAAGGCACGACCTCTGTCATATTCAGCTTCTTCCATTTGGTAAGGGAGTTCTTCTCTGGTTGATTTTGAAAAGTATTTAGCATCGTAGTCTAAAAATACGTGGTCAGTGATGTAGGCAGCTGGGAGTGACACATCAATTTTTGAACCATCACCTAGGACAGCAAATTCAATTTCTTGGCCAACTATTAATTCTTCAACAAGGACCTTGCGGTCATATTTTAATGCCTCAAGGCCTGCCTTCTTGAAATCTTCCTTGCTATCTACTCTAGAAACTCCAACAGAAGAACCATTGGCAGATGGCTTTACTATTAGAGGAAGTCCGATTTCTTCTATACATTCATCTATAAATTTATCTGTGAAATCCTCTTTATAGGCATATTTATATTTGGCTTGTTTAAGGCCGTTTTTTTCAAATATATCATTGCTTGTAACCTTATCCATGCAAATAGCAGAAGATAAAAGACCGTTACCGATGTAATTTAGACCAGTGGCATCCAAAAATCCTTGGATTGTACCATCTTCGCCATAGGTTCCATGGACTACAGGAAGGATAATTGTAGATGCTAGGTCATTTTTGCTTACTTCTATAAGGAATTCTGCGATAGATTCTTGTCTTGACTTATCAATTGTCTTAACTAAAGAAAATTCATCAGACTCGTCGTAATCAAAAAAAGTTGGTGAGAATTTTCCTTCCTTATCTATATATATAAGATTTATATTGTATTTTTCTTTATTTAAATTTTTGGCAATATTAAGAGCGCTTCTAAGGGCAATATCATGCTCACTAGAAGGGCCGCCGCATAGGATGTAGACAGTTTTCATACTTTCTCTCTTTCATTTATATATCTATGTAAATTTTACTCTTATTAAGAATATGGGCAAATCAAATAGGAATTAGTAAATGACTAAGTGAATCTTGCCTATAAATTGTTACAAAATAAAAACTAATTATTAAGCAATTGTGTAGAAAATATAGGAGGATTTAGGCAAAAAATAATGGTAATTTATGAAATTGATGATTTATAATTCAGCAAATTCAAAGGAAAACGATGGAAAATCAAAGATGGGAAATTTTTGTAATGATTTTGTAATATTTAGACAAATCTACATAATTTTCACACAATTAAAAGTTATACTAGGTCTTGTAAAAAAGATTTGTTATCAAATTGTAACTATTGTTACAAAATGCTAGCAAGGTTAAAAAAGAAAATAATTTACTTTTATATAGAAAGACTAAAGAGGAGAATAAAATGAAAATTTTTACTAAATACGCCCTAGCGGCAGCCCTAGTTATACCGTCTGTATTTGGACTAACAGGAAGAAATGCAGAAGCAGCAAGTGCTGTACTTAATAAGAATGCAGCAAATGGTGTAAATGTTAGAAGCGAAGCAAAACTAGGTGATAATATCATCGGTCTTATTGATGATCAAAAAGTTTATGAAATTAAAAATGAAGAAAATGGTTGGTTTGAAATTGAATTTGATGGCAAAAAAGCTTTCGTATCAAGCGAGCTCTTCCACCTACTAGAAGAAACAGAAGTTGTAAGTGCTACAAATTTTAGAAGCCAAGCTAGCTTAGATTCTGAAGTAATCGAAGTTATCCAGGCAGGTACAAAGGTTGAATCTATTGACATAGCTGAAAATGGCTTTGTAAAAGTAAAGGTAGATGGCAAGGAAGGCTATATCTATCACAACCTTCTAAAAAGCTTTAGAGATAGGTACCAAGCATATGCAAGCGCAAATCAAGCATCAAATGCTAATAATAACGCTCAAGCAAGCACAAAGCAAGCACCTACACAAAATACTCAAGCTCAAGCACCAGCTCAAAACTCAAACGAATCTTACCAAGGTTCATCAAACTGGGCTAAGGAATGGATAGCTCAAAGAGAATCAGGTGGTTCATACACAGCTTACAATCCAAGAGGTGGATACTATGGTAGATACCAACTAAACCCATCCCTAGTTCGTTATGGAGCAAGCCCAGCAGAGCAAGAAGCTGCAGCAGATAACTATGTAGCCCAAAGATATGGTTCATGGGAAAATGCCCAAGCTTTCTGGCAAAGAAATGGCTGGTATTAAGCTAAAAATTAAGTAAAGAATGAAATGTAGCATTATTTATCCACGATGGATAGGTCTTTGCTACATTTTTTATTTGTTGACAAAAACAAAAATTTTTAATATACTTTTATTAAGTGAAAGTGAAATCGATTACAGATTTTTATTAAAATATAAAAGCTTGAAAATTTGAAACAGCCCTATCTTGTTGGCTGTTTTAATATTTTTTGTTAAGTTATTTATGTTTTGCTTTCAGAAAAATTTTATAAGGAGGAATTATGTTTAAAAGATTTAAAAATCTTATACTCTGTCTATTAGTCCTAGTGACTATGGTTGCTTGTTCTTCTAAACCAGAAAAGAAGATAATAAGAATTGGCCACAACCAATCGCAAAACCATCCGACTCACCTTGGACTCTTAGCCTTTGAAAAATATGTGGAAAATGAGCTTGGAGATAAGTATGATATCCAAGTTTTCCCATCAGAACTACTAGGTAGCCAAACTGACATGGTCCAGCTTACTCAGACTGGAGCTATAAATATGGTTGTTGCAAGTAACTCAATACTTGAAACTTTTGATGATGTTTATGAAATATTTAACCTACCATATTTGTTTGCTTCAAGCGAGGCCTACCATGCAGTTATGGATGATAAGTCTATAACAGATCCAATCTTCACCTCTACAAGAGATGGGGGATTTGAGGCCGTTACCTGGCTTGATGCTGGTTCAAGGTCATTTTATACCAAAGATAAACCTATAGAAAAACCTGATGACCTTAAGGGTCTAAAGATAAGGGTTCAACAATCACCTACTAATGTTAGGATGATGAACCTACTTGGAGGATCTGCTTCTCCTATGGGCTTTGGTGAGGTTTACACAGCTCTTCAATCAGGAATTATTGATGGGGCTGAAAATAATGAAATGAGTCTTACAGACAATGGCCACGGCGAGGTGTGCAAGTATTATTCATATGATATGCACCAAATGATTCCTGATATTGTCCTTGCTAATTATGAATGGTTAGAGTCTCTTGGGGAAGACAGGAAGGTATTTGACGAGGGCTTTAAAGTTTTAAATAAGGTCCAAAGAGAAAAATGGGTAAGTGCTGTGGATAATGCAAAAGAAGGAGCCAAGAAGCTTGGAGTAAACTTTATCTATCCAGACCAAAAGCCATTTGTTGAGGCTGTTGCGCCACTTACAGAAGAGGTTCTAAATAGGAATGAAAAATTAAAACCATTCTATGAAAAAATTCAAGAATATAACAAGAAATACCCAGCTAAGGAGGAAGCTAAATGAGAAAAGCACTAGATAATTTAATGAAAATCTTATCAGCAGGCACCCTTCTTGCTATGCTTTTATTTGTAGTTTGGCAAGTATTTACCAGATATATACTAGGCAAGCCATCAACATGGTCTGAAGAGCTAGTAGGATATTTATTTGCCTGGTCAACTCTTTTTGGAGCAGGCCTTGTGGTAAGTGAAAGAGGCCATATGAATATACCTGTTCTAATCGATACAAAATCGGTCAAAACACAAAAATATGCAGCTATATTTTCTGAAGTAATTATTTTTATTTTTTCCCTAGTAGTTCTTAGCTACGGAGGAATCAGGATTACAAAGCTTGCCCTAAACCAAATGACTTCATCACTAGGTTTGCCAATAGGTTTGTTTTATATACCTCTTCCAATAGCAGGTCTAATAAATATGATCTTTTGTATTTTAAATATTAAGGATATCCTATCTGGTAAGGTTAAATTCTTTAAGGCAGAAAGTGCTTCAGAGATTTCTGAAAGAATTGCCAATGAAGCAAGCGAAGTTAGCAAATATGAAAGCGAAGGAGGTAAGTAATGGGTGGACAAGCTTTAGCAGTTATATTAATAGTTTTAGCCTCTTTACTTATATTAGGAGTGCCAATTGCCTTTTCAATTGGTATAGCATCAATCGTTACAATTCTTGCCACAATTCCGCTAAATGTTGCGGTACTAACAGCAGCCCAAAGGACCTTTGTGGGCATGGGATCATTTACCCTTACAGCCATCCCATTTTTTATCCTAGCAGGTAACTTTATGAATGAGGGAGGTATAGCCAAGAGATTAGTAGATTTTGTAATGGCAATCCTTGGTAAATTACCAGGTGCCCTTCTTGTTACAAATATAGGGGCCAATGCTCTTTTTGGAGCAATCTCTGGATCTGCATCAGCAGCTGCAGCAGCTGTTGGATCAATGGTTAAGGAAGGCGAGGACAAATTAGGTTATGATAAGGCCTTATCTGCAGCTTCAAATGGAGCAAGTGCACCAGCAGGACTTTTGATTCCGCCATCAAATGCCTTAATCACCTATTCTTTAGTATCAGGTGGTACATCAGTAGCTGCCCTATTTTTGGCAGGCTATATACCAGGCCTTATATGGACCTTGGCTTGTATAATAATTGCAATCTTTGTAGCTAAGAAGAAAGGTTATAAGGGCACTGAAGGAAAATTCTCCTGGTCTAACCTAGGAAGGGCTACAATAGCAGCCATACCATCTCTAGGCTTAATTATAGTAGTAATAGGCGGTATAGTAGCCGGAGTATTTACAGCTACAGAAGGTTCAGCTATTTCAGTAGTCTATTCCCTAATACTTGGCCTAGTTTATAAGAATCTTAACTTTAAAAAGATAATAAATATCCTAGTAGAATCAGCTAAGATGAGTGCTATAGTTGTCTTTTTGATAGGTGTTTCTAACATCCTATCATGGGTAATGGCCTTTACCGGTATCCCACAAATGATTGGTGAAAGCCTCTTATCAATTACAGATAATCCTATAATTATCTTATTGATAATGAATGTGATTTTATTAATATCAGGAACCTTTATGGATGTAACCCCTGCTATATTAATTTTTACACCTTTATTTTTACCTATTGTCCAAGAGTTTGGTATCCATCCTGTTCACTTTGGACTTATAATAGTTTATAACCTATGTATAGGCAATATTACTCCACCAGTTGGCAATACCTTATTTGTTGCAATAAAGATTGGGGATACAAGCCTTGCCAAGGTTATGCCATATATGATAAGGTACTATGCACTAATTTTATTAGGTTTATTACTTGTAACTTATGTTCCAGCTGTAACTATGTTTTTACCACAATTAGCAGGACTAATATAGAAAAAGAGCTTTCGATTTATTCGAAAGCTTTTTAATTTTCAAAAATATAGGTACAATAAGACTAATGGAGGAGCGTATGAAAGCAATATTGACAATAATTGGTAAGGATAGACCAGGAATTATTTATGAAGTGACAAAAATTCTCTTCAAATATAATATAAACATCCTGGATATGAGCCAAACTATAATGGAAGATAAATTTGTAGCTATGTTAAATATAGATATGAATGGGGCAAAGGCAGATTTTGAAGAAATTTCAAAGAGCTTTGAGGACTTATCAGAGGAAACAGGCCTTGATATAAGAATTCAAAATGAAAAGCTATTTGAAGCTATGACAAGGGTTTGATATGGATAAGACCAATATTTTAGAAACCATAAAGATGCTTGATGAGGAAAATCTTGACATTAGGACCCTAACAATGGGTGTAAGTCTTTTTGACTGTATAGATCCAGATTATGAAAAGGCCTGTGCCAAGATTTATGACAAGCTAATTAGAGAGACCAAGGACTTTATAAAGATATCAAAGGAAGTGTCAAAAATCTATGGAGTCCCAATTATAAATAACAGGATATCAGTCACACCTATTTCTATGATAGGAGCAGCTACAGATCTTGATGATTACACACCTTTTGCAAAAGTTTTGGATAAGGCCGCCAAGGACATTGGGGTTGATTTTATCGGTGGATTTTCTGCTCTTGTAGAAAAGGGGATGACAAAAGCTGATGAGATATTAATTAAATCTATTCCAAAGGCCTTAGCCCAAACAGATTTGGTTTGCGGGTCAATTAATGTTGGTTCTACCAAGGCTGGAATAAATATGGATGCTGTGGCACTTTGTGGCCAAACTATAAAGGACTTAGCAGCAAATACTGATGATGCGTTCGGCTGCGCAAAACTAGTTGTTTTTGCCAATGCAGTGGATGATAATCCCTTTATGGCAGGAGCCTTCCATGGAGTAGGTGAAGCTGAAACTGTTATAAGTGTTGGAATTTCTGGTCCCGGCGTAGTAAAGGCAGCCATAGAAGATAAAAAAGATTTACCAATCAATGAAGTTTATGAAATTATCAAGAAAACCGCCTTCAAGATTACAAGGATGGGAGAATTGATTTGTAAGGATGTTTGTGAAAAACTAGGCAAGAACTTTGGAATTGTAGACCTTTCTCTTGCCCCAACGCCTGCAATTGGGGATTCTGTAGGAAGAATCCTTGAAGAAATCGGAATAGATCATGTAGGAGGCCATGGAACAATAGCAGCCCTTGCTATGCTAAACGATGCAGTCAAAAAAGGTGGAATCATGGCAAGCTCTAGAGTAGGTGGTCTATCAGGAGCCTTCATACCTGTAAGTGAAGATGAGGGAATGATAGAAGCTGCTGGCAAGGGTTATATTTCCTTTGATAAGCTTGAAGCCATGACTTGTGTCTGCTCTGTAGGCCTTGATATGATAGCAATCCCAGGCAAAACTTCTGCCACATCCATCGGGGCGATGATTGCCGATGAGGCAGCACTTGGGGTAATAAATAATAAGACAACAGCTGTTAGAATAATCCCAGTTCCGGGTAAAGATGTAGGTGACAGGGTAGAATTTGGTGGCCTCTTAGGCTATGCACCAATAATGGATGTAGGTGATTCTAATTCAGATATAATGATTAAAAGAGGCGGCCACATACCAGCTCCTGTCCACTCATTTAAAAATTAAGGAGAAAAATATGACAAATCCAATAGTAATATTTGAAATGGAAAGCGGAGATGAGATAATGCTAGAGCTTTACCCAGAAATCGCTCCAAATACAGTTAAAAACTTTATTTCACTTATAAATCACGATTTTTATGACGGACTAATCTTTCACAGGGTCATCAAAAATTTCATGATCCAAGGAGGAGATCCTGAAGGAACAGGCATGGGAGGCCCAGGATATTCTATAAAAGGAGAATTTTCTCAAAATGGTTTTAGAAATGACCTAAAGCACGATAGGGGAGTAATCTCCATGGCAAGAAGCTTTATGCCAAATTCAGCTGGTAGCCAATTTTTCATTATGCATAAGGACAGCCCACACCTAGATGGGGCCTATGCAGCCTTTGGTAAGGTCATCGAAGGAATGGATGTTGTAGATAAGATAGCAGAAGCAAAAACTGACAGAAATGACAGACCAAAAGATGAAGTGAAAATTGCAAAGGCAAGCGTAGATACCTTTGGAGTTGACTACGATGAGCCTGAAATAATAGAATAAAAGAAAAAATCTAGCCTAGGATTCTTATCCGACAGGCTAGATTTTTTTAAAATGCCATTAAAGATTGTTTTGAATATTCGATAATTTCTTCTACAAGATCATCAATATTTTCAGTTTCAAGTTCAAGTGCCTTATATAATCCTGCAAAGTTAAGACCAGCAAGGACTTTGACATTAGGAAATTTGCCTAATGTCAAAACTGCCCTATTAAAGGGGGTTCCACCTGCCATATCGGCAAAAACTATAATATTTTTACAAGAATCAGCCAGGCTATAGTAAGCTGCTTCAATTCTTTGATCAAAATCTTCATAAGATTGATTTTTCTTAAATTCTTCAATTTTAATATTATTAAATTCGCCAGCGACCATCTTTATAGCTGAATAGACTCCGCTTGCAAGAGAAGCGTGGCTTACAGCAATGACTCCATTTGTCATAAAAACTCCTTAGTATTTACTTAAATTACTATAATAATTGTAAGATAAAATAAATTACTTGTCAATCATCATTGGCTCTTGACATAAATACCAATTTCATATACAGTAATATAAAATGGTAATTACCATATCCAGAAAATTTTAGGGTGCAAAGGAGATTAATGATGTTACTTGATAAAACAAAGTTAGAAGAAAGAGATTTTAAAAACACCTATACAGAAATATTTGCTCAAGCAGATACTTGGCTAGAAATATATAAAATATATGAAGAAAGAAAGGCTGGCATAGAAAATTTTCTAGCAAAGCTTAAGGGAGCTAAGGTAATCTTTACAGGGGCAGGCACCAGCGAATATGTTGGAAATATCGCAACAGACTACCTAAAAAGTCACGGAGACTTTGAATTTGAGTCAATAGCTACAACAGATCTTGTATCAGCCCCTTATCTTCACTTTGAAAAGGGCAGGAAGACCCTCTTAGTATCATTTGCAAGAAGCGGAAACTCCCCAGAATCCTTAGCAGCAGTTAAGCTAGGTAGACAGCTAGTAGATGACTTCTACAACCTACCAATAACCTGTGCAGAAAATGGAAAACTAGCAGCAGGGCTAAAAGAAGATCCAAAATCATATGTATTCTTAAACCCAGAATACACCAACGACAAGGGATTTGCTATGACAAACTCCTTCTCATCAATGCTCCTAGCAAGTCTATTAATCTTTGATACAAAAACACAGAATAAGGCAGAAATAGTAGAAAAACTATCAACAATAGCCAAAGAAGTTTATCAAAGAAGTCAAGAAATAGAAGACCTAGTAAACTTTGACTTCGACAGAGTAGTCTATCTAGGATCAGGTCCACTAGGAAAACTAACCAAAGAAGCAAGACTAAAAATACTAGAACTCACAGCAGGCAAAGTAGCAACAATCTGGGATAGCTCAATGGGCTTTAGACATGGTCCAAAATCCTTCATAAACGAAAAAACCCTAGTCATATCATTTCTATCAGAAAATGAATACACCAAAGCCTACGACATAGACATCCTAGACGAAATAAAAGCAGATGGAATCGCTCCTAAAATAATAGGCATAACAAATGAAGAAATAAATCGCCCATATGAATTTGTACTAAAATCAGAAGGGATAAATGATGCCTACCTAGCAGTAGCTTATGTAGTATTTGCCCAGCTAGTATCATTAATAACAAGCCTAAGAGTAGGAAATACACCAGACAATCCATCAGCAAGTCACACAGTAAATAGGGTTGTAAAAGGCGTAACAATCCACGAGTATAAGTAATGTCAAGTCTATATTCAAATCTCATAGACGACTTGATGGAAAAAATATCCACAATGGAAAAGGGAGCCAAGCTTCCATCAGAAAGACAGCTATGCTATGATTATAAAGTATCAAGGACAACTGTAAGAAAAGCCTTAGGATATTTAGTAAACTCAGGCATCCTCTACCAAGTCCAAGGCAGGGGAACCTTCGTCAGGGAAAGTAACAAGGAAAACTTATCAAACTACTATTCCTTTACAGAACAAACCAGAAAAAACGGCAAAACACCAAAGTCCCTAGTCCTAAGCTTTGAAATAAGACAGGCAAGTCCCGAAGAAAGAGAAATCTTTGAAGAAAAGGAAGGCTTTAAGGTCATTGCCTTTACAAGACTAAGGCTTGCAGATGATCTAGCCATGATGCATGAAACAACCCTCATTCCTTATGAGAGGTTCAAGGAAATCGACAAAAATCTACTAGAAAATAAACCCCTATATGATATTTTCGAAGAAGATTATAAGTCAAAGATTTATAATATAAAGGAAAGATTTTCGGTATCGTCTATGACAAGTCAAGTGGCAAAGACGATGAATCTAGAAGATAAGAGCCCATGCCTTAAAATAAGAAGGCTGTCCTATGATTTAGAAGATGATCTGATAGAATATACCCTATCTTACGCAAGGGCGGACCTCTTCTATTATGAAACTTCATATACCCACAACTAAAAATCAGCCCTTATATTTGGGCTGATTTTTATGTGCTTATTTATTCTCGTAAATTTTTAGAAGCTCTTGCAAGAGCTTAATTTTTTCGGCATTTTTCTTGCCTTCATCTGTATCTTTTCTGAGCATTCTTGGATTCATGATCTCAACTTCCTTTATATTAGGAGTGTAGGATGAAACCTTGTCGGTAATTGATTCGTAGGTCTTATGCTCAGCAAGGGCCACGTGGTGGGAGTTAAAGACTAGGGTATAGCCAGCTATGCCCGTTTTGGCCTGGTAAGGTTTTGAAATGCCGCCATCTATGACATAAAGTTTACCGCCTGCCTTGATTGGACTTTCTCCAGCTTCGGTAATTACTGGAACGTGGCCATTTATTATCCTTCTTCTAGGTCCACCCACTCCAAATTCATCCAGAATCATATCTACGATTTCTTCTTTTTCACAAAAATCGTAGTAAGGGTTGTAGTGCTCTTTCCTAAGGGCCTTGTCATCTACAAAGACATTTTCAAAATATGAATATTGGCTCTTGCCAAAAATTGGAGAATACCTACCGCTTATTAAATACCACATCATATCCTTGGCAAAGAGGTCATTGGTAAAGTAGGCATCTCTGGCAAGTCTATCGAATTTATCCATGAGGTTTTTGCCCTTGTAGGTCACATCTTTTATTTCTACTTCTTGGAATTTTCCATCTTTTGTAAGTGGGATGCAGCCGTGGAAGAGTAAAGATCCATTTTCCACCTGGTACATGGCACCATTTTGGTAGAGGAATTTGACGTGGGCATTTAGCTTGTCATTTTTGATAAAATCTTGTTTTAGGACGTGGATTACATTTTTTTCTTCTTTGGTCAATTTGGATGGATTCTTTGGGTCAATAGTTGGGAAATTTTTATCCTTAAGAGCAGCACCCTTGTAGGTAAAATTATCGAAGTTGATGAATTTGAGGGAATTTCTATTGTCCATATTCATATCAGGATTTCTCTCTATTAGGGCATAGTCAAGTTTATACCTAATTATAGAGATTGCCTTGTGCATCCTAGCAGCAGCTTCTAGGGTGATATTGTCATAAATATTATCGTCATAGATTCTTGGCTTAAAATATAGGCATGGGTCATCGCCATAAGTTTCCATTGCAAATTCAAAAAGGACTCTGAGGTTGATTCCATAGCCATCTTCTAGCATATCAAAGTTGTTATATTTGATGGCATCTGCAACGCAAGCTGCAATTAGGGCGGTATTTCCTGCACAAGCTCCCATCCAGGCTATGTCGTGGTTGCCCCATTGGAAGTCCACATTTGGGAAGGTTAGAAGTTCATCCATGATTATATGTGGGGATGGACCCCTGTCATAGATATCACCAACTATGTGGAGCTTATCTACAGACACCCTCTGGATTAGGGCGCAGAGGACTTTTATAAAGTCATAGGCTGTTTGGTAGGAGACGATATTTGATACCAAGGATTCATAATAGGCTCGCTTGTTGTACTCGGAGTCGTTGGTGTAGAGGAGCTCGTCTAAGATTAGATTATATTTTTGAGGAAACTTGCTCTTTACATAATCTTTTGGATATTTGGTTGATACAAATTTGAGGAGATTTATTAGCCTGTGAATGGTTATGGTAAGATAGTCAGCAGTAATTTTTTCTTCAGTCCTTAGTTCTTTTAGGACTAGGTCTGGGTCATAGATAAGCTTGGCCAGGTCATCTTGGTCGTGCTTTTCTAAAGTGTCACCGAAGAGCTTTTGAATCTTATCTCTAATGTTACCAGAGGCAGACCTTAGTAAATGCAAAAAGGCATCGCTTTCCCCGTGTATATCAGAGAAAAAATATTCAGTGCCCTTAGGTAGGTATTGCTGGCTGGTTAGTAAAATCAGCTCATCTTTGATGGCGCTTTTGTTAGGGTAGAGGGTTTTGATTAGTTCGTGGTAGGTCTTATCCATATTTTATCCTTTCTTGTAAATTAAAAGAGCAAAGGCCCGAAAATCGGGCTATTACTCCTTTGTTTCCTCTCTTACAAATGTTGATTTGTCATAGATTCTTTCATCTTCTGCCTTTTGAAAATCTTCCGCCAAATCTGGGTCATAGGTTATATCATCATTATCACTTACTATGACTTTGTTTGTTTTTAAATCTTCATGGGATTTTTTCTTTAGATCATCAAGATTTGTCTCTGTGATTATAAGATCATCAGATTTATTCTTACTTTCCTTATGATTATTAGGGCTTGCTTCTTCTTTCTTCAAATCAGCTAGGGTAAGTGGTTTTTCTTCTGATGCATTTTCATAAGTCTTGTCAGTATCGCTGCTTACATCATCTAGTTTGATTTTGTTTTCGTCTTTTTTCTCGGAATCTTCACTTTCACTATCGGTGTTTTTATCAATAAGCTGACTGGTTTTAATTTTAGTCTCGCCATCAAACTTTACTTCTTCGTTTTTAAGAAGTTTTACATCATCTGCTTTTAACAAGTTTTCAGAATTATCAGTATTATTTTGGTTTATTTCGATGTATTCTGTCTTAGTTTGTTTGGATCCTTCTACTTGATAAATACCCTTTACTTTTCCTATTAATCCGATAAGAGAATTTAATAATAAAAGTCCATTTAGGCCTATGAGTATAAATAGAAGTTTCTCTCTAAAACTCATAAGCAAAAATCCGTCAATTGCCAAAAATATAAGGGCAAAGAAAATATTTGATGGGTGGCTTTTTCCATTTTCACCTGCTTTAAAGATATTTCTTGCGACAATTGTATTTATAATAAAGGCAATTAACACAAGAATAAGGCTAAGAGGCTTAAGGATTGACCTAGCTATATTTGTAATCCCTATTAGGTCAAAGGCAGCTAAGTAGAGGTTGTTATCGACAAATACGATAAAACCAATAGCAAAAAACAACAGGATGCTTATTATAGACCTAAAAAGGCCTGTTATTATTGAAAAAAATTTAATTAAGTCTTTCATATCTCCTCCATTACTTATATTATATCATAAATTTCTGATTGTTTATATATTTTATAAATGTATAATAGAAGAAAGATAAAAAAATCCTATTAGATAATTGACAAATATACATTATCTGATATCATAATTAGATAGTTTTATAAAATAGTTCCAAGAGAATATATAGAATATAAGGAGAAATCTCAATAAAAGACTTGAAGGTTGATTGTTTTGAAGTATAATATACAATTGCTAGAAATCTATTTATGGAGATTTTTTTTATCTTATAGACAAGTAGAATTTGTCATTTGAAGTTTGCAAACAGTAAGGAGTAACAATGGCCCAATATCACAAGAAGTTATATGGGAAAACCGAGAGAATGTCCTTCTCAAAGTTTCCTGAAGTCTTAGATTTACCAAATTTATTAAAAGTTCAAAAAGACTCATATGATTGGTTTATTAAAGAAGGTCTTGGAGAAATCCTAGAAGACATCTCACCAATTGAGGATTATAATGGCAAGCTCAGCCTTGAATTTACAGGCTATGAGTTTGAAAAAGAACCAAAATATACCCTAAAAGAAGCTAAGTATAAAGACCTAACCTATGCCAGAGACCTAAAGGTTATGGCTATCTTATTTAATAAAGAAACTGGTGAAATCAAAAGACAAGAAGTCTTCATGGGTGATTTCCCAATGATGACTGACTCTGCAACATTTGTTATAAATGGTGCTGAAAGAGTTATAGTAAGCCAGCTTGTAAGAAGTCCAGGTGTATATTATGCAGAAGAGACTGACAAGAGCGGGGATAAGCAATATTCATCTACAGTTATACCAAACCGTGGTGCATGGATAGAATTTGATACTGACGCCAGCCATACTGTAAATGTCAGATTAGATAGAACAAGAAAATTACCAGCTACAACCCTTGTTCGTGCCCTTTTATTTGAGACAGATGAGGAAATTATTGAGGCTCTAGGTGATACCAAACATTTAAGAAATACCCTAGAGAAGGAAAATTCTGAAACTAGCGAAGAAGCTTTGATAGAAATCTATAGAAAGCTAAAACCAGGTGATCCTGCTTCCCTAGAATCATCCACCACCCTAATTAATAACCTCCTCTTTGATGATAGAAGATACGACCTTGCAAGAGTTGGTAGATATAAATACAACCTAAAACTTGCCCTAGCTGACAGAATCGAAGGCGAAAAAGCTGCAAGAGATGTAGTTAATAGCGAAACAGGCGAAATCTTTGTCAAAGAAGGTGAAGTAATTGATAGGGAGACTGCCCTAGCTATCGAAAATTCTGGAATAGTTACAGTTGATATAAATAAAATCAACTCAGATGGCAAGGAACAGACCCTAAGAATAGTTGGAAATAACTTTGTTGATGTTCACTCATTTGAAGAGCTAGAAGGCCTAGATATTGATTATGATGAACTAAGCGAAAAAGTTTATTATCCAGTAATGAGAGAAATAATCGATGAAGCTAGTGATGATGAAGAGCTTGTAAAACTCATCCAGAGAAGAAAGAAAGAACTTTCTCCTAAAAACATTACAAAAGCTGATATACTCGCAATAGTAAACTACCAATTCAACCTCTTTGAAGGTGTCGGCGAAACAGATGACATAGACCATCTTGGTAACCGTCGTGTAAGAGGTGTTGGAGAATTATTACAAAACCAATTTAGAGTTGGTCTTGCTCGTATGGAAAGAGTAGTCCGTGAAAGAATGACAACCCAAGACCCAGATATAGCAACACCACAAGGCTTAATCAATATCAAGCCTGTGACTGCTGTTATAAAGGAATTCTTCGGTTCATCCCAATTATCACAGTTCATGGATCAAACCAACCCAATGAGTGAGCTAACCCACAAGAGAAGACTATCAGCCCTAGGACCAGGCGGTCTATCAAGAGATAGGGCAGGAGTTGAAGTAAGAGACGTTCACGATTCCCACTACGGAAGAATCTGTCCGATAGAAACTCCAGAAGGACCAAACATCGGTCTAATCACATCTCTTACAACCTATGCTAGAGTAAATAAATATGGCTTTATAGAAACACCTTATAGAAAGGTAGAAGCTGGTGGCCATGTAACAGATGATATTGTATATCTAACAGGAGATATAGAAGATAATTTCATCATTGCTCAAGCCAACGAACCATTAGATGAAAACAATGTATTTATCAATGACAGAGTATCAGGCCGTGGTTATAAGGGTGAAAATGATATTTATCCAAGAGATGCCATCCAATACATGGACGTATCACCTCAACAGATAGTATCAGTCGGAGCATCCCTAATACCATTCCTTGAAAACGACGACTCTACCCGTGCCCTCATGGGTGCCAACATGCAACGTCAGGCAGTACCACTTATCAAGTCTCAAGCTCCAATAGTAGCTACAGGAATTGAGCATAGGGCTGCAAAGGACTCAGGTGTATGTGTAGTATCCAAAGAAGCAGGAAAAGTTGTCTATGTATCAGGTGATAAGATCAAAATTAAGTCAGACTCAGATGGTGAAGTAATCACCTATGACCTACTTAAATTTGAAAGAGCCAACCAAGGAACTACTATCAACCAAAGACCAATTGTAGAGCTTGGCGAAGAAGTAAAAGCTGACCAAGTAATCGCAGATGGTCCATCAACAGAACAAGGAGAGCTAGCCCTAGGTAAAAATATCCTTATAGCCTTTACAACATGGGAAGGTTACAACTTCGAGGATGCTATGCTCCTTAACGAAGAGCTAGTAATTAACGATGTCCTAACCTCAGTCCATATCGAAGAACACGAATGTGAAGCTAGAGAAACCAAGCTTGGCGCAGAAGAGATTACAAAAGATATACCAAATGTCGGCGATGATATGAAAAAAGACCTTGATGAAAATGGTGTGATAAGAATCGGAGCTGAAGTAACAAGTGGTGATATCCTTGTAGGTAAGGTATCTCCAAAGGGAGAAACCGAGCTATCTCCTGAAGAAAGACTACTTCGCGCAATCTTTGGTGAAAAGGCAAGAGAAGTTAGAGATACATCCCTAAAAGTACCTCACGGTGAAAAGGGAATCGTAGTTGATGTCAAAGAATACAACAAAAAAGACGGAGATGAATTATCTCCAGGTGTAAATAAAGTTATAAGAGTCTATGTAGCTACCAAGAGAAAGATCATGGTAGGAGATAAGATGTGCGGTCGCCACGGTAACAAGGGTGTCGTTTCAAGGATTCTTCCAAGAGAAGACATGCCATTCTTACCAGATGGAACCCCAATTCAAATATGCCTAAACCCACTAGGTATCCCAAGCCGTATGAACCTTGGTCAGGTACTAGAAGTGCACATGGGTCTTGCAGCAAGAACTTTAGGTTGGAAGATAGCAACACCAGTATTTGATGGTGCTATGGATACAGAAATCGAAGAAGTCCTAGAAGAAGCAAAGAAAGTTGCCCCATATGTAAATAAGACAGGTAAGATTAGACTACGTGATGGTAGGACAGGTTTAGAATTTGAAAACCCTGTAACAGTTGGAGTCATGTACATGCTTAAACTCCACCACATGGTAGAAGAAAAAATCCACGCCAGATCAATTGGACCATACTCCCTAGTAACCCAACAACCACTAGGTGGTAAGGCACAATTTGGTGGCCAAAGATTTGGAGAGATGGAGGTTTGGGCTCTAGAAGCATATGGTGCAAGCCATACCCTCCAAGAAATCTTGACAGTCAAATCAGACGATGTAACTGGAAGAGTTAAGACCTACGAATCAATAGTAAAGGGTGAAAATATCCCAGAACCAGGCACACCAGAATCATTTAAGGTACTTGTAAAAGAATTACAATCACTTGCCCTAGACGTAGAGCTTTTAGATGATAAGGGTGAAGTCGTAGAACTTAAGGAAAACATAGACGAACAAGATAGATTTTCTCAAGTAGAAAAGATAGATGCATCAAAGATAAGAAACCAAAGCAAACTTTTATCCAATGCCTCTGCAAAAGCTGAAGAAGTAAAGGCTGCAGAAGTAGAGGGTGAAGAGGCTTAAGTCATAGTTAGGAAGTTTGAATTGAGCGAATTAAAAGAATTTATCGGCATGAGGATGAAAGTCGCATCGCCAGAAAAAATAAGAAGTTGGTCTCATGGTGAAGTTAAAAAACCAGAAACAATAAACTATAGGACCCTAAAGCCTGAAAAAGATGGCCTTTTCTGCGAAAAAATATTTGGACCAACCAAGGACTATGAATGTTCTTGTGGTAAATACAAACGCATGAGATATAAGGGCGTAGTGTGCGAAAAATGTGGAGTAGAAGTCACAAAATCAAAAGTAAGACGTGAAAGAATGGGACACATAGAGCTAGCAGCTCCAGTAAGTCACATTTGGTTCTTCAAGGGAATCCCATCTAAAATGGGACTTCTCCTTGACATGAGCCCAAGAGTATTAGAGAAGATCCTCTACTTTGCATCCTATGTAGTAATCAACCCAGGTTCAACAGACCTAGCAGAAAAACAAGAAATCTCAGAAACAGAATACCAAGACGTACTTGAACAATATCCAGACGATACAGAATTTAAGGCAGCAATGGGTGCGGAAGCAGTAAAAGAACTACTTCAAAACATCGACCTTGAAAGAGAATACGAACTTCTTCTAAAAGAGCTTGATGAATCATCAAACCAAAAAAAGGTAAGAGTATCAAGAAGACTAGAAGTAGTAGATGCCTTCTTAACAAGTGGCAACAAACCAGAATGGATGATCTTAGATGTCCTTCCAGTAATGCCACCAGAATTAAGACCAATGGTCCAACTAGAAGGTGGAAGATTTGCAACATCTGACTTAAACGACCTATACAGAAGAGTAATCAACAGAAATAACAGACTAAAAAGACTACTTGATATAGGCGCTCCAGAAATAATCGTCAGAAACGAAAAGAGAATGCTCCAAGAAGCAGTCGATGCCCTAATAGATAACGGTCGTAGGGGAAGAGCTGTAACAGGAGCCTCAAATAGAAACATGAAGTCCCTATCAGACCTTCTTAAGGGTAAATCTGGTAGATTTAGACAAAACCTTCTAGGTAAGAGGGTAGACTATTCAGGACGTTCAGTAATCGTAGTAGGTCCAGACCTTAAGTTCAACCAATGTGGTCTGCCACAAGAGATGGCCCTTGAGTTATTCAAACCATTTATCATGAACAAGGTAGTAGAAAAAGACCTAGCCCACAACCTAAAGACAGCCAAGAAAATGGTAGAGAAAAAGGACCCAAGAGTGTATGAAGTCCTAGAAGAGGTTATAAAAGACCATCCAGTACTTCTAAACCGTGCTCCGACCCTCCATAGACTTGGTATCCAAGCTTTTGAACCAACTCTAGTAGAAGGAAAGGCAATCAAGCTTCATCCATTAGCATGTAACGCCTTCAACGCCGACTTCGATGGTGACCAGATGGCTATCCACCTTCCACTATCAAACGAAGCCCAAATTGAAGCAAGACTACTAATGATGTCAACAAACAACATCCTAGGCCTTAAAGATGGTAAGCCAATCACAACCCCATCTCAGGATATGGTATTAGGTGCTTATTACCTAACAACCATCAAAGAAGGAGCTAAGGGTGAGGGAATGGTATTTGAATCTATAAATGAAATGTATAAGGCTCTAGTAAATGGACTTGTAGAATATCAAAGTAAAATTGGCGTAAGAATCAAAAAAGATGAAATGGATCCAGGAAAGATTGTAACTTCATCAGTAGGTAGATTTATCTACAACGAAGGTATTCCACAAGATTTAGGCTATGTAAATAGAAAAGAAGATCCATATTCACTAGAAATAGACACAGTTGCAGATTCTGGAACCCTAAAAGATATAATCGATAGGTGCTTTAGAAAACATGGCAACATCAAAACAGCCGAAGTCCTTGACTACATCAAGCACACAGGCTATAAATACTCAACCTTATCAGGCCTAACAGTATCAATGGACGATGTAAAAATCCCAGCTGAAAAATGGCCACTAATAGATGAGGCTGATAAGGCAGTTGATAAGTACGACAAGCTTTACAGACGTGGTCTTATAACTGACCAAGAAAGATATGAAAAGGTAATTGAAATATGGCAAGATACAACCAACAAGGTTACAGATGCCCTACTTTCAGACCTAAGAGATGACAACAACATCAAAATCTTTGCAGATTCTGGTGCCCGTGGTTCAACCAACCAGATCAGACAGCTAGGCGGTATGCGTGGACTTATGAGTCAGGCCGATGGTAAAATCATCGAAATTCCTATCAAAGCTAACTTTAGAGAAGGTCTATCAGTACAAGAGTACTTTATATCAACCCACGGTTCTCGTAAGGGTCTAACAGATACAGCCTTAAGAACAGCCGACTCAGGTTACCTAACCCGTAGGATGGTAGATATATCTCAAGATGTCATAGTTACAGAAGATGACTGCCATTCAGATGGCTTTGTAGTAGCCCACGAATTTAAAGATGGCAACGAATTAATAGAAGATCTAAGAACAAGAATCGTAGGTCGTACATCTTTTGAAGATATAAAAGATGAATCAGGCGAGATAATTGTTCATAAAGATGAAGTAATAGACGAAGACTTGGCTGATAAAATCGTAGGAGCTGGCATCAAAGAAGTAAAACTTCGTTCAGTCCTAGAATGTAAGTCAAAACAAGGTGTATGTGCTAAATGCTACGGTAGAAACCTAGCTACAGGCAAGCACGTAAACATCGGTGAAGCTGTAGGAATTATAGCAGCCCAATCAATCGGTGAGCCGGGTACCCAGCTAACCATGCGTACCTTCCACTCCGGTGGTATAGCAGGCGTTGGAATCACCCAAGGTCTTCCAAGAGTTGAGGAGCTTTTTGAAGCTCGTAAGCCAAAGGGACTTGCCTTCATAGCAGCCAACTCAGGTGAGGTTCGTTTAATACAAAACGAAAAGAAAACTGACGTAGAAATAGTAGGCGAAGATGGCCAAGCTAGAGAATATAAGATACCATTTGGTTCAAGAATCCTAGTAAGAGACGGAGATTATGTAGAAATAGGAGCCCAACTAACAGAAGGTTCCCTAGATCCACACGATGTCCTAGATGTACTAGGCAAGGTCGGCGTTCAAGATTACATCACCAAGGAAGTTCAAAAAGTATATAGGCAACAAGGTGTTGAAATCGACGACAGACACATCGAAGTAATAGCTCGTCAGATGCTAAAGAAAGTAAAAATCGTAGACTCAGGAGATACAGAATTCCTGCCAGAAAGCTTGCAAGATAGACGTGAAGTAGATCTAGTAAACAAGGAAATGGAAGAAGCAGGCAAAAGACCAGCAATCTATGACCAAGAGCTTCTTGGTATAACCAAGGCATCTCTTGCCACAGACAGCTGGCTATCAGCAGCATCCTTCCAAGAAACAACCAGAGTTCTAACAGATGCATCAATCAAGGGCAAGGTAGATGACCTAAGAGGTCTAAAAGAAAACATCATAATAGGTAAGCTAATACCAGCAGGTACAGGCCTAAAATACTACAATGATGTAGAAATCGACTACGAAACCAAAGAGCTAGAAGATGAACAAATAAGAGCAAATTTAGAATCTGTAGAAAAAGCAATAGCTGAAGAAGAAACTGAAGAAGTGTAAATAATAAGAGCGTTTAGCCAAAAGCTAGCGCTCTTTTTCCTTACAAAGATTGTAATTCTCATATTTTTTATTTTTGCTATAATCATAATATAGAAAAAATAAAGGAGAAAAATATGAAAACAAATATTAAAAAACTATCTTCAATATTGTTAGTAGGTGGCCTTGCTCTTGGCCTTGCAGCTTGTGGAAAGGCAGATGCGGATGATTATTCTACAGGAATGATTAGCCAGAAAGAAATTCAAGAAGAATTTACTAAAACTAAGGAAAACTTAGACTGGCCAGAAGGATATGAAATCCCAGAAGAGATTGACTATAAGGATGATGATCTATATCAAAAAGGATTTGGCTCTACAAGGGCAAGCATGTATTGGGAAGCAGCCTGGGAAAAGGAATGGCTAAATACTTATAAGACTGATCCAGCAAGAGCTCAAAAAGCTTTAGATGAGTTAGAAAAAGCCAAGACTATGACTTATATGTCAGAAGCTAAATGTGATGATGCAACAAGAAAATATTTTAATGATATTTTAGAAAAAGCTAAAAATGGAGACCCATCAGGCTTTGAAGAAAATATCAAACTCAATGCCCCAGAATAAAAATAAAGCTGATGGAAGAGGTAAATATCCTCCCATCAGCTTTTTAAAATAAATCTCCTTCGTTATAAACCATATCCCAAAATTTAAGTTCATAGACTAGGCAATTTTTAAAGATACCTATCAAGTGCTTTCTTCTTTCATCATTCATATCAATTCCTAATTTATTAATCTCATCGACAGTTCCATCTACATAAGCAAGGTAGGTTGGATCAAGGTAGCCTGTAATAAATTTCCCGTAGACTGGGTGGTTTTTAGCATCAGGATTTACCCTATCTATGTGCCTAAAAATATTTACATAACCCAAATCACAAGCCATAAGGACCATCAAAATTTCTTCATAGCCGCCAATTAAGGATTGAGCTATCCTGTAATTAGAATAGGAAAGATTAGTGAGATTTGCAGGTCTTTTTTCAATTTTTTCGACATCTATGCCAAAATCTTTCATGACCCCACGGTGGATGGCCATTTCATTTTCCATACAATTATTCAAAAGGTAGGAAAATTTTCGGATGATTTCCTTCTTATTTGTCTTTGTAATACCAATTGCAAAAATCTTTACATGGTCCCAAAGATAAATGTAATCTTCTTCAAGATAATATTTAAATTTAGAAATTTCTAGGTCTCCGCTGATAAGGCCTGCTATAAAGGGGTGGTTATAAAGGTCTTGCCAGATGTCTTTAGTTTCTTCATATAAGTAGTCAATAAATTTCATAATTCCTCCACTTAAAACCATACCCGATTTCACTTTATTTTTTCTTGGAAAACTGTTATAATATTACTAACAATTGAATATCTCTTTTATATTCGGGGTGCCTTGTGCTGAGATTATACCCGCTAACCTGATAAACTTAGTAGTTTCGTAGGGAAATAAAAAAGCTAATGTAACTCTTTTTTCCGAATATAGAAAAAGGAGTTTTTTAATTGAATATTTAATCATACAGGAGAAGAAATGAAAGCAAAATTTGACGGACACGCCAATAAATATGACCAATGGTTTATGGAAAATGAAAATATGTATCTTACAGAGTTAAATGTAGTAGAAATGGCTCTTAAGAGTGTAAATACAGAAAAGTCCCTATCTGTAGGATGCGGTAGCGGTTTGTTTGAAGTTTCCCTAAAGGATAGGGGAATTACAATTACTGACGGCCTAGAACCATCAGAAGATATGGCTGCCATTGCAGAAAAAAGAGGTTTAAATGTAATTATTGGAATCATCGAGGATGCGAAATTAGAAGATGAATATTATGATTGCATCTATCTAAATGGCTCTTCAACATATATAGAAGATTTGGAAAGTGCCTACAAGACTGTCTACAAGGCCTTAAAACCAGGTGGCCACATTGTAGTAATCGATGTGCCTAAAGAGAGCTCTTTTGGAATTTTATACCAATTTGCTGCCTATGCAAAGACTTTTGATCTTCCAAATTTTGAGGGAATCCTACCAAAGTCACCATATCCAATAGAACTTGTGACAAATACTGTAATGACCACAACGCCTCATAAGCGTGATGTGCTTGAAAAGGTCGGTTTTAAAGATTTTAAATTCTACCAAACCCTAACAACAGATCCTGCATATTCAGACGATTATGTAGAAGAAGCCCAAGAAGGCTATGACAAGGGTTCTTATGTAGCTATAGTTGGTCAAAAATAAAAATAAAGCTGATGAAAGAGGAGATCGTTTAACCCATAAATACTAAAAGGTTTAATAATGTTTAAAGCGGAATGTAATCTGTACAGGACAGGGGACATTCCGTTTATTTTTTCTTAATCCTGTCTTCGTTTTAGCATTTAATATATTTTTAAATCTTACTTTTCAAGTGGTCATAACTTTTAAACTCTTCTGTGTAAAACATTTATTGTATCAATATCCTAAATAACTTGTTTATTGGAGAATTATTTAGACAATTACCTTTTCTTGACATACTTTTGGTTATGTTCATTTTTTCTACCCTAATAGTCCAAGAACTATAAAAACCAATTTATAAGTAAAGTCATAGATTTAGGATCTGACGTCTAAATTTCAAAATCAGTAGATTCTAGAAAACTCATCTTAAAATTTCAAGAAGTTTATGGTGGAGGATTGATAAGTGATGAAAAAATATATGAAAACTCATTCATAAAAAGGGACGAAGAAGTCTTAAAAGAAATAATTTCATATAAAACACAAACTCAAATCTTCAAGAAAATTTTCGTAAGTGAACGCACCCTCTACCATCACATAGAAAATATTTACAAGAAATTAGGTGTGGAAAATAAGGTGGAATTATAAATAAAGGACTTAGAATTAGAATATGTAGACCAATTTTAGGAAATTACTAGTATGATTTTGCTTGTTAAAATCTCCTTAACCTTAATAGTTTAATTGACATATCAAGAGCATCTCGTGTTATTATAATTATAATGGTGACCCTTTAAGTAAACGCAAAGGGTTAAATGCTTCTATTAATGAAATGATTTAAAAAGAGGAGAAGAGTAATGATAATAGCAATTGGTGGCGGCGAAGTATCACAAAATCAAACTTACGAGATAGATAAATTTATTGTTGAATCATCAGAAAAAGAAAATCCAAATTTTCTATTTATTCCCACAGCAAGTAATGATGCTGAGCCATATATAAAACTATTAATGAATTGTATGAGAGTTTAGGTTGCAAAACTGATACCTTGTATTTATCTAATGTAGATGTGAATATGAAAGAAGTTAACCGAAAGATTGAAAAAGCAGATATAATTTACATTGGAGGTGGAAATACTGCTTACATGATGGAAGTTTGGAGAAAATATTCTGTTGATAATGCACTAATAAGAGCTTATACAAGTGGAAAGGTACTCTCTGGTTTAAGTGCTGGCTCTATATGTTGGTTTATTGCGGGTCATAGTGATAGTGAGTTTATAGAAGATGTTGAAAGTCCAAAGCATAAATGGGTTAAAGGTTTAGGTATAATTCCTTATTTGCATTGCCCACACTATGATGAACCTGAAAGAGTAGGCTTTGATGAGTTTTTTACTGGACAAGTCACAGATGCAATCGCAATAGAAAATCAAGTGGCAGTTGTTTGGGATAATTATGAAATCAAGGTAATTAAATCTAATAATAGTAAAAATGCATATAGACTTTCCTGGAGTGATAAAAGTTTGAATAAAGAAGTTCTATAAGACTTTATATACCGCTTCTGCACTACTGTCAAAGTATGCTATTGTAGATTTTAGATCGGAAGAATATAATACAAAACAACAAATTAATTGATGGGAGTTGAACTATGAAATTTAAACCTGAAAAATTTAAACTTAAAGATGGCAGAATGTGTGAAATTAGAGAAATCCATGTTAATGATGCAGTTGATATGGTAGAATATCTCAAAATTGTTATGGGGGAATCTGATTTTATGAACTCTTATCCAGATGAAATAACTATGACAGCCGAAGAGGAGGAAAAAACGATAGAAGGTTTTAATAAGTCTGATTCTACCCTTATGCTTGTTGTAGGAATGGATGGAAGGCTTATTGCTAGTGGAACTATTATAAGGCTTAGTAAAAAGAAAATGCGTCACAGGGGAAATGTAGCAGTAGCAGTGCTTAAAGAATTTTGGAATTTAGGAATTGGAAAAAATATTCTTCTATGTCTTGAAGGCTATGCCAAGGATTTGAATCTTTCACAGATAGAATTAGATTATTATTCTGGCAATAAAAGAGCCAGGACCCTTTATGATAAAATTGGATTTATTGAGACTGGAAAAACTCCTAATTCCATCATTTTGAAAGATGGTAGATCATATGATAGTATAAAAATGGTTAAAAATATTAAAAGTTAGCTCTTTTAAAATATTTTGAAAATCAAGATATTAAAAAATTATACAAAATAAAAGGGGCTGTTGTAAAACTATGAATAACTATCGTCCTATCACTATAGGAAAGCCTGTAGGCGTTTGAGTTTTTTCACAAGGTTCCTCTAGTGATTTGGGATGATTTATTCATTCTGTAACAGACCCTTACAATTCACTTATCTACTTAAATATTCATCAGCCCTTCTCAAACCCTCGATTATTTCTAGGCTTTGTGGACAGATTTCCTCGCATTTGCCGCATTCTATGCACTCTTCAGGGCTTACTCCATCTTTTAGATATTCTATATAGGCCTTTTGAGATTTTTCTTTTTCATCATAAAGGTGGGCGTTATTCCAGAGGGCAAAGACCTTTGGTATATTGATATCAACTGTACAAGGCAAGCAATATTCGCAAGCTGTGCAGGCGATTTGCTCCCTTGACTTATAGATTGATCTTGCCTTTTGGTAAAAATCCTTATCCTCATCACTTAGACTTCCTGGCTCTAATTGACTTGCTATGGCAAGATTTTCCCTAACTTGGTTTATGTCATTCATACCAGAAAGTACAGTCATGACATTGTCCAAATCTAGGACAAATTTAAGGGCCATTTGGGCTGGTGAAAGGTCTGAACCCTTCATTAGGTCTTTTACTTCACGAGGTGGATTTGCAAGTCTTCCGCCCTTTACAGGCTCCATTATCACAAGGGGAATGCCCATTTCCTTGGCAAGTGTATAGCCCTTCATACCTGCTTGAAGGTTGATATCCAGATAATTTAATTGGATTTGGCAGAAATCCCATGGATAGGATTTGATAATTTCTTCAAAAATTGGATATTCATCGTGGAAGGAAAAGCCAATGTTTTTTACAAGTCCTTTTTCCTTTATAACTTTTATAAAGTCAAAAAGTCCATTTTCTACAGCTTGGTCAAATTTCTTCTTATCCAATGAATGGATTAGGTAAAAATCAAAATAATCTGTGCGAAGGTTTGCCAGTTGTTCCTTAAAAATCTTCTCATAATCTTCATAAGAATTTACCAGCCAAACTGGCATCTTAGTTGCAATTGTGACCTTATCCCTAAGGTCATTTTCTTCTATGAATTCTCCAATAAATTTCTCGCTCATCTGATTGTGGTAAGGGTAGGCTGTGTCTATGTATGTAAGTCCCTTATCTATAGCCTCTTTTATAATCTCGCTTGAGTATTCTTTGTCAATCTTACCATTATCATCATCAAGGGTCTTAAATCTCATGCAGCCAAAGCCAAGTCTTGAGACTTTATCTCCCTTATAATCAAAATATTTCATAAATTCCTCCTTAACTACATTTCTACCCAAATTTAAAATTGTTAATAAGTAAAATTTCTGTATAGTAAATACGAGGTGAATTATGGAAAAATTATATAAAAAGTTATATTTATTTGTTATCTTAGGAATTTTTGTAGGTCTTTTGATTGGGATTTTCAAAAAAGCAATAGGCTTAGTTGCAAGTTTCATGGAAGAATTCCTAAGCAAGACTTCTGGCAATTTAACAAATTCCTTCTTATTTATTTTATTTTTAATTCTTATAGGAATTATTACTTTTTATATCCTAAAAAAGGATAAAGATACCAAGGGATCTGGAATACCAGTGATAATGGGTATGATGGATGGGGAATTTGAAGTTAATTCTAAAAAAACCATCATTAATAAATTTATAGCATCCTTTCTAACTATTGGTTCAGGTCTAACAGTAGGCAGGGAAGGCCCATCAGTTCAGCTTGGTGGCCTGGCTGGAGATATTGTGGCAGGCTTTGACCAAACTTTTGAGAGGAAATATTTTATAGGATCTGCGGCAGCAGCAGGTTTTGCAGTAGCCTTTAATGCTCCCGTAGCAGCAATAATCTTTGGGGTAGAAGAAGTCTTTAGAAAGCACGATGTAAAGACCTTCCTTACATCAGCTACAACTACAATAGCAGCGACAATCACATCAGGACTAATTTTTGGAGACTTCCCAAGCCTAATAGAGATACCGGTTTTTGATAATGTAAGCCAGGCAAGGCTTTGGATAATCCTTATCCTAGGCATAGTCACAGGCCTTTCTGGAGTCTTATTTAATAAGCTGGTAATAGGGGCAAAATCAGTTTACAAAAAAATTCCCCTTCCAGACCTTGTGAAATACCTGGCCCCATTTGTCATAACAGGCCTAGCCTTACTAGTAGATCCAAGGCTTTTTGGATCAGGAGAAGAATTAATATACCTACCAGCAGGTGGGGGCGAATCTTTGGCCACACTTATATATATGTATTTTGCAAAAATTCTCCTCTTAAGCCTTGCCTTTGGCATGGGCCTATCAGGAGGCTCCCTAGTTCCACTCCTAGCAATAGGGGCAATCCTTGGCAATATCTACGCCACAGCCCTCTTTGATATGGGTCTAATCCCGGCAGAAAGAATCTTTGCCATAAGTTTAATAGCCATGGCAGGCCACTTCTCAGCCATAGTAAGAACTCCAATTGCAGCCATAATCCTAATTGTGGAAATGACAGGCGGAGCCTTCTCAAACATCCTAGGCCTAGCCCTAGTATCCTTTATAGCCTACCTAGTAGCAGAAATATTTAAATCAAAACCATTCTACGAAGACCTCTATGAAAGGCTTCTAAAAACAGAAAAATCTTACTTTAAACATTAATTATTTGCAAACTACAAAATAAATGCCTATATATGTTTAATTAATCGGCTATCTAAATCTTGACAAGTGTTAAAAATATATAAAGATTATATTGACAAGGTGATATAAATGTTTTATAATTGATTAGTGGTACTGAAAATCATTATCACAATTTTATATTTTGTACATTAATATGAATTAATATTTAACATGTTAAATAAATAATTAATAGAGGATATGGAGAATAAATGAATAATAAAAAAATTATTAAGGCGACATTAATTGCTGCCTTATCTATTTCATTCTTATTTAATGAGCCTTCCTTCGCAAGTGGCGAAGAAGAAAAACCGCTAGAGGCAAATAGCCAAAGCCTTGCTAGTGAAAATGAAGCAACTACAGAAAAAAAAGAAGAAGCAAAGAGTGAAGAATCTTTTGATAAAGAAAATGAACAAAAGAAAGAAGATGAAAACAAAGACAAAGCTCCTGCTTTAGAAACTTCCCTCAAAGAAGATAAGTCTGATGAAAAAGAAGGTAAATCAACAGAAGATACACATAAAGCTGACCTTAATAAGGATTCATCTATTGAAGAAAAGAAAGATGATAAGGCTGTAGAAAAGAAAGATGATAAAGTTTTAGATAATAAAGATAAGGGTAGAGTCATCTACATAGCCGAATTTAAAGATAAAGAGGCTGCTGAAAGGGCAATGAAGGAAATATCAAAATTTTCTTCTACAAAAGTTTTGTATGCCTATAATACAATTTTCAATGGTTGTGCAATTGAAACAAAACAAGATAATCTTGATTTGATTAAACATATCGAAGGAATATCATCTGTAGACAGAGCTCAAAAAGTTGAGCCAATGATGAATCACGCAAGAGAAGAAATCGGTGTCAATGAAGCTATCGACTACCTAAAAGCCATTAACAAAGACATGGTAATGAAGTTTGACGGTAGGGGCATGGTAATTGCAAATATCGATACTGGAACTGATTATAGGCACAAGGCTATGAGAATTGACGATGAAGCTAAGCCTTATATGAAATATAAAAAAGAGGACATGAAGGGAACTGACAAGGACTTTTGGTTGAGTGATAAAATTCCTCATGCCTTTAACTATTATAATGGTGGCAAAATCACTGTCGAAAAATATGACGATGGTTCCGACTATCATGATCCACATGGTATGCATATAGCGGGAATCCTTGCTGGTAATGATACTGATAAGGATATAGCTAAGTATAATGGTATAGACGGAATAGCACCAAATGCTCAAATCTTTTCTTACAAGATGTACTCAGATTCAGGTGATGGCTTTGCTGGTGATGAAACAATGTTTCACGCTATCGAAGATGCAATCAAACATAAGGTTGATGTAGTATCTGTATCTTCTGGATTTACAGGAACAGGTCTTATTGGTGAGAAATATTGGCAAGCAATTAGGGCTTTAAGAAAGGCAGGTATTCCTATGGTAGTTGCTACTGGTAACTATGCAACATCTGCTTCAAGCTCATCATGGGACTTGGCTGTTAATAACCAACTAAAGATGACCGATACAGGAAATGTAACTAGAACTGCTGCCCACGAAGATGCCATAGCTGTTGCATCAGCTAAAAATCAAATAGTAGAGTTTGATAAGGTAAATATTGGTGGCGAAAGCTTCAAGTATAGAAATATCGGTACCTTCTTCGATAAAAATAAGATTATTAGTAATGAAGATGGAAGCAAAGCATCTGACAAAATGAAATTCGTTTATATAGGCAAGGGTCAAGATGAAGATCTAGTTGGGCTTAATCTTAAAGGCAAAATTGCTGTTATGGATAGAATATATACAAAGGATTTAAAATATGCCTTCAAAAGAGCTGCCGATAAGGGTGCTCGCGCAATCATGGTTGTAAACACTGTTAACTACTATAACAGGGATAACTGGACAGAGCTTCCAGCCATGGGCTACGAAGAAGATGAAGGAACAACTTGCCAAGTATTTTCAGTATCTGGTGATGATGGACTTAAAATTTGGAATATGATTGATCCAGCCAATAAAACTGAGGTTAAGAGAAACAAGAAAGAAGACTTCAAAGATAAGCTTGACCAATACTATCCAATTGATATGGAAAGCTTCAACAAAAACCGTCCAAAGCTTGGTGATGAGAAAGAGCTAGACTTTAACTTTGCTCCTGATACAGACAAGGAACTTTATAAAGAAGAAGTAATCGTGCCAGCAGCCTCTACATCATGGGGTCCAAGGGGTGACCTCCTACTAAAACCAGATGTATCAGCACCAGGAAAGAACATCAAATCAACTCTAAATGTAATTGATGGCAAATCAACTTATGGTTATATGTCAGGAACAAGTATGGCAACACCAGTGGTCGCAGCATCAACAGTATTGATTAGACCAAAACTAAAAGAGATGCTCGAAAAACCTGTCCTCAAAAACCTAGAAGGTGAGGATAAAATCGACTTAACTACTCTTACAAAGATTGCCCTACAAAACACAGCAAGACCTATGATGGATCCAACATCTTGGAAGGAAAAATCACTATATTATGCTTCGCCAAGACAACAAGGTGCAGGTCTAATTAACGTTGCTAATGCACTAAGAAGTGATGTTATAGCAAGCTTTAAAAATGTTGACTCCGAAGGTCTAGTAAACTCATATGGATCTATATCACTTAGAGAAATTAAGGGAGAAAAGAAATATTTCACAATCAAGTTGATTAATACATCAGATAGGCCTCTCACATTTAAGGCTTCATCATCTGCAATAACCACAGATTCCCTTACCGACAGGCTAAAACTTGATGAAACTTACAAGGATGAGAAATCATCAGATGGTAAACAAATTGTTCCAGAAATTCATCCAGCAAGTATTAAGGGTGCAAATATTAGCTTTGAACACGATGTATTTACAATTGCTCCAAACTCTTCATATGAATTGAAGGCTGTAATAAATGTAGGAGATGCAAAAGATAAAGACCAATTTGTAGAATCCTTCATTAGACTTGAATCTAAAGAAGAACTTGAGGCAATGTGTGGCAAGGAAAACAAGACAGTATTCCAACCATCTCTATCAATGCCACTTATGGGCTTTGCTGGAAATTGGAACAAGGAGCCAATCCTTGACAAGTGGGCTTGGGAAGAAGGCTCTAAATCAAAAACCATGGAAGGTTATGACGATGATGGTAAACCAAAAATACCTGGAACCTTGAACAAGGGTATAGGTGGAGAACATGACATCGATAAATTCAATCCAGCAGCCGTTATCCAAAACAGAAAAGATGGAAATACAAAATCACTTGATCAAGATCCTGATTTATTTGCACTAAATAACAACCACGGATTATATGATCCATCACAAAGCGAATCAAAAGTCGCAAGAATTTATCCACTTGATAATAAGGGACAACCACAAGAAGTTCAAATCGAAACAGGGCTAACACCTTCCCCACTCGTTCTAAGAAGTGCAAGAGAAGGCTTAATCTCAATTGTAAATACTGACAAAGAGGGCGAAGGACAAAAAGACCTCAAGGTTGTATCTAGAGAGCACTTCATCAGAGGAATCCTAAACTCAAAGAGAAACGATGCTAAGGGGATTAAGTCATCCAAGTTAAAAGTTTTGGGAGATTTGAAATGGGATGGCCTTATTTACAATCCTAGAGGAAGAGAAGAAGGCGCTAATGATGATAATAATAACCAAGACTTTGAAACAAAACTTAGGGGTCAATTTGAACCGATAGCTGAGGGTCAATACTTCTACAAGTTCAAATATAGATTAACTAAGGATTATTCATGGCAAGTTTCTTATATACCAGTAAAAATTGACAATACAGCTCCAAAGATTGTCGATGTTGATTTCTCTAATCCAGACAAAATCAAATTAATAGCAAAAGATACCTACCACAAGGCAAAAGATGAGTACAAAAATGAAACCTTGTTTGTAAGAGATCAAAAAGACCATCCAGAGAAATTTGAAGAAGTAGCCAACGAAGTATGGTATGCAGGTGCAGCTATAGTTGACGAATACGGTGATGTTGAAAGAAACCTCAATGTAAAATATGCTGGAGAAGGCGAAGGTAGACATAGAAAGCTTGATGATAAAGGAAATACTATCTACGAAATTAGCGGTGCAGGAGATTTAAGAGGAAAAATCATAGAAGTAATCGCCCTAGATGGTGCAAGCAACTTCACCAAAATCCATAGGATAAAATTTGATAAGCAAGCTGATGCAAACGGAATGATTTCTTATTACCTAGTAGATCCTGACCAAGATTCTTCTTCTTACAAAAAACTTGGAGAAATTTCTGAAGAAAAACTCAAAAATGCAAAGAGCTCAGAGGAAAATACCAATAATAATCAAGTTAAGGATGAAGACTCAAAACCAGCTGAAGAAAGTTCAGTTGAGGGAGAAGCTAGCCTTGAAATAAATAAAAATATTTCAACAATTAGAGACTTTGAAAATAAAGACCTAAAGAAACTAATTAAAAAGAAATATAAGGAAATATATGACTTTGTAAGTGGTGAAATGAAAACAGTAGAGTGTGATTACGAATATGATGAAAAAGGAAATATAAAAGCCTACGATGATGGAAGTGCTCTAGAATATGAAACTGAGGAACTTGATGATGTTAAATCAAAGCTTGGTGGAGTGTTAAGTCCATCAAAGGATGGCCATTTTGAAATTCTTGGAAAAGTAAATAATGTATCAAAAGATGCTAAGGCCTACTATGGTAATGACTATAAAATAATAGAAATCAAGGCAAGTAAATACGACCCACAAACAAAAACTCTAACATTTGACTTATTTGCAAACACAAATGATGTAGTCAATGGTCTATCCTTTACTGGAGATATGAATATTATCGTAAAAGATAAGGGTCAAACAAAAGCTAAAACTATAATAAGGATGCCAGAAAAAAAGGATGAAGCCGCGGAAGCTGCACCATATGCTTCAAGCTATGGAAATATTATCGAACTAGGTGAAGGTGAACTAACTAAACAAAAACCAAAAGATCCAAGCAAGATGGATACAAACAAGATGTTCTTCGATAAAGAAAAGGGTCAATATGTATTAAATGATAAAATGATTGTAAGAAAGGGATATGCCCTAAGAGTTACGACATTTAACCCAGGAAAAACTGATATGCTTGATGGTAATGGAGTTTATAGCATGGAAGATATAGAAAAAATCCAAAAGACTGCCCCTAACATCAAGGCTTTATCACAAAAAACAATCTACTGTGATAGTAGAAATGTTGAAGATGGTAGAAGCACTCAATCGGTTCTCATGTCAGCCTTGGACGGATTTAATATAGTTAGATATCAAGTCTTTACATTCAAAACTAATGACAAGGGAGAAGCTATAGATAAGGATGGAAATCTTGTAGATGATCCTTCTAAACTAGTTCTTCTTGGCAAAGATGGCAAGGAATACCTTGGAGATGATAAATCCAACGTAGAAGCCATCAAAGAAGATGGAGGAATGCTATTTATAGATGCAAAATCAGTAGATTTGACTATGGATAGAAACTATTTCAATCCAACAAAGGACAATAAAATCTATGTAAGAAAACCAGAATTCTATTTAAGAGGAAAAATAGGAGATAAGGGTGGTTTCAACTGGGAAATGAGAGTTAACGAGTCAGTTGTAGACAACTACCTAATTTACGGTGATTTACACATAGATAATACAAGAGACTTTAACATTAAGCTTGATGTAAAAGATGGGGATATCATGGACTGGGGAATGAAGGACTACAAGGCTAATGGATTCCCAGACAAGGTCAAAGATATGGATGGCAATGTATACCTACAAACTGGTTATAGTAAACTTAATGCCAAGGCTGTTGGAGTTCACTATCAATTCCTCTATGATACTGTAAAACCTGAAATCGAACAAAAGGATGATGGTAACACAGCTATTGAATATGAAAAAGATAAATTTATCAAATTCAATGTTACAGACAAGAGAGATGGCGATAAAGCTGGAGAAATCCAAGACAAACAAATCTTTGTAAATGGTATAGCATACGAGTCCTTAGATGATATAAAAGATATAAAGGAAAATACGCTAACAATCAAGTTTGTTGTAAAAGACTTTGCAAACAATACTAGGGTAAAGGAATTTAGCTTTGACAAAGAAAGTGGCACATTAACTCCTATAGATCCAGAAAAAGTCAAGATTACAATAGATAATAAGGAAAATGAACTTGTAAAGGGAGAGGATTTCCAATTACCAGAATACAAGGGAGAAGTTCCAGAAGGTAAAGGCTTCAAGGGTTGGAAAGTCAAAGATAAAGACGGAAAAGAAGAAATTAAAGCACAAGGTGCCTTCTTATTTGCTATGGCAGATCTAAGTGTTCAACCAGACTTCTACGATCTTCCTAAAGAAGTTAAAGAAGAAAATAAACAAACTTTTGATGAAACAAAGAAAAAAGATGAGGATTATTCAAAGATTTGGAATATAACTTGCCCAAGTGATACAGAAAATCCTTCAGAAGACCCTTCTGTAATTCCTTCAGAAGATCCTTCTGAAATTCCTTCAGAAGATCATTCTGTAATTCCTTCAGATAATCCTTCTGAAATTCCTTCTGAAAATCCACAAATTCCAGAAATAAATCTAGCTCATAAGAGTGAAAATTCAAAAGATAATCAAGGATTAGTAGTGGAGGCAAGCTTAGAAACTAAAGAGCTTAAAGGAGATCCTTCAAAAGACAATACCTTAGTTCAAAATGCTAAGGAAGATAAGGATAAAGAAGAAGCAAAGGAAAATAAGAGCCAAAGAAGTGAAGAAAAATCACAAGAAAAGAATGAGAAAGCTCCAAAAAGCACAAATGTTAAAACAGGAGTAGAGAGCCTATCATCAGTAGTGATGGGATTATTTGCAGCAAGCCTTGCCTTATTCAAGACTAAAAAAAGAAAATAAAAAGACCTAATATAAACTAAGTAAATATTAGATCTGATACCAGAGTTAGCATAAAGCTTGCTCTGGTATTTTTTTGTCTTAGAATTTTTAGATTGGAAAATCATCTCTAGGATTTTAATAAAATCACAAGCATAAAGATTTTCAAATTAAAAGCCCTCAATAAAGTTGAGTACTTTAAGTTCTATTTTTTGTTATCCATATCAGCTTTGATGGCCTTAGCAAGGGCTTCAATTTCTTCTACTTGTTCCATCTTCACACCAGAATTGATTTTAACATCTTATCCTACATAGTCAAGCTTAGTTTGAGATAGGATTTCCTTTGAAATCTCGAGACTTCTTCCGCCCCAAGACCAGTTGTTTAGGAAAGAAACAGTTTTATTGCTAAAGCCTGTTCCAACAAGTTCTCTTAGGAAGGCATCTATCTTTTAGTAAAGACCAGAGTTGTAGTTGATTGGTGCAAATACTGAGTGAAAGAATCTGTGGCAGTGGCTATTTTGATAAGAAACATAAAAAGCAGCCAGATCATAAATCTTGATATTTTCAACCCCTAACTCAGCTAGCTTTGTTACAAGAATGTCGGCTACTTCTTCGGTATCTCCATACATTAATGCGTAAACTATAACGACACCTTTTTTTCGCTGTGAAGGTTGACCACTTGTTATACTTATCAATTATGAAATTGATAGGTTGTTCGTCCTTATAAACAGGACCATGGAGAGGAAGAATGGCAAGGTCGTTGATGTTCATGAAGGCATTTTGTACCATTTTCCGAACTTACCAACTATATTGATTTAATATCTTATAGCTTGATATAGCCAATCAACCTTGTGGATAACATTCTTAGCATCTGCATGACCTTCAATTACATTAAAGGCACCAAAAGCATCTGCTGAGAAGAGAAGACCTTCAGTTGTTTCGTAAGTCATCATAACTTCTGGCCAGTGAACCATTGGAGTGAAAACAAATTTGAGATTTCTCTTACCGATATTTACTTCATCTCCATCTTTTACTTCCACATATCTATCCTTTAATTCATCATTGTAGAATTGTTCATAGAACTTGAAGGTCGTGGCATTGCCAACAAACTTAGCATTTGGGCATTCTTTTAAACAAAAATCAATATTTCTACAGTGGCCTGGCTCCATGTGCTCAACAATTAAATAATCTAAGTCTTCTCCGTTATGAGCTGCCTTAACATTTTCTATATATCTTCTAGTAAAGGCTGCATCTACTGAATCACACAAAACGTTCTTTTCGTCTTTATTAAGGTAAGAGTTGTAGGAAACACCATTTGTCAATTCGAACATATTTTCGAATCGGTCAATCTTTCTGTCGTTAACTCCAACTCAATAGATATTATCTAATATTTCTACTATATTGTGTATCTTATCTTCTTTGAAACTCCTTTTATTTGTTTTGTTACATTGTTAACTATACTAGATATTTAGTAAAATTTAATTATATATTAATGATTATTATTATCGGTAATAATCTAAAAAAATTAAATATATATTTTGACAAGAAATTATGGTAGAAATAATTTATATTGGCATAAATAAGGTAAAAATAATTGCAAAAACTTGCCAAACATTCAGGTTTAGTTGATAAAGATGGGGATGTTATTAATTTAAAGCAAACGCTTATGAGTGATGCGATTTCAACAGCTGCTAGTGCCTTGGTAGGGAAATCAACCGTAACAACAGTTGTAGAATCATAAGCTGGTATAGCAGAGGGTTGAAGGACAGGACTTACATCGCTTACAACAGCGGCCCTATTTTTGTTCTCTTTAATCTTCGTTCCACTAATTGCGATAATTCCAGCCCAAGTTACAGCTCCAGCTCTAATTTTTGTTGGCGTATTGATGTTATCAGGTGTTAAGGATATAGACTTTGATGATTTGACAAATGCCCTTCCAGCTATTTGTACTATCGTCTTTATGCCTTTTACTTATTCCATAGCAAATGGTATAGCCCTCGGTCTGATAACTTTCTGTATAGTAAAAGCATGCACAGGTCAAAGCTAGGAAATACAACTACTAACCCTAATTATAGCTCTAACTTTTGTCTTTAGATATGCCTTTATAACCTAGGATAGGAGAATAAATGACAAATTTTGTTTTAATTGGGGAGATTTTTTATTTTTATTTTGATAATACTTGTTATTTTATAAAAAACTTGCATTTTCCTAGAGAAATCAGATGAAAAGTGTAGAATATAAGCCAGGAGATTATATGAAGAAGAATTATTCTAATTTTTTATGGGCCCTTGCCTTTATTTTACTATTTGTTTTTCTCTATAAGAATGATAGGCTTACTCAAGAAAAGATTGCTTATTATCAAGAGGAAAATATGAGAAAATTTTATTCTAGCAAGAGAATCGATATGGCAAGGGAAGAGGAAATAAATAATATTGTAAAGAAGGCTGATGAAGGAAGACTTCTGGCTTTTCTTAAAAATAAAATAAAAGAAGAATCCGCGGCAGAAGCAACAGCTGGAGTCAATCATGTAAAGGATCTTCAGAAAAAGTATCCCCAAGTCAAGGGTAGGATTATTGTCGATGGTACCTCAATAGATTTCCCTGTTGTTCAGGGGGAAGATAATGAATTTTACCTCGACCACGATTATGATGGGTCTTATTATATAAACGGGGGAGTTTTTTATCGACCACGTCCACCAGGGAGATTTTTCTGATCAAAATACAGTAATTTATGGTCATAATGTAAGGATTGGCTATATTTTCCATGATTTGGATAAGTTTAGGGATAAGAATTTTATAAAAAAGCACTCGGAGATAATAATTGACACTCCAGTGGCCAGGAGGACCTTTGAGGTGGTTTGTGCCATGGATGTGAATGTGGATGCAGATTATAGGTTTAACTATTACGATGATGATGAGTTTGAAGACTATCTTAAACTTATTAGAAAAAATAATATCCTTGAAAATAGGCCTCTGCCAAAAAAAGATGATAAGCTAATAACTTTGTCGACCTGTTCAGATATCAAAGATAGGTACGCAATTGTGGCTGTGGAGAAAAAAGAAGCCTATGTGAATAAAAAGAATTTTAATTATTGGCAAGGTGTCCATTTGCTCGCAAAAAGACCAAGTCAAGATATTTCTATTTATTAAAACTTGTTAAAAATCTTCCTGAATTTGGGAAGATTTTTTGTGCCTATTTTCTTTGATTTTTTATCCATTTATCATATATTAGTATAAATTAAAAAGATTGGAAATTTTATGGATCATTATTTAACAAATGAGTCGCCATCTAAGGCAATTAGCAAGTTTGCCCTGCCAATGGCGGTGGGCTCTCTTTTTCAACAAATTTATACCTTGGTCGATTCGGCTGTGGTTGGCAAATATGTAGGTGAGGCCGCGCTTGCTTCAATTGGGGCGAGCTTTGCTCTCACTACGATTTTTATATGTATAGGAATTGGTGGAGGTGCTGGGGCATCTGTCCTTATAGCTAGATATTTTGGAGCCAAGGATTATAAGAGGATGAAGACTGCGATTTTCACTTCGATTATAGGGTTTTTAGTCCTTGCCCTTGGCCTTTCGGCCTTTGGTTTGATTTTTGCAAAAAACCTCATGGCTTTACTTAGGACACCTGATGAAATTCTTGATATGGCAGTTTTGTACTTAAATATTTATTTTTATGGTCTGCCATTTTTATTTATGTATAATATCATCTCAGCCCTTTATCAGGCTTTGGGAGAATCTAAGATTCCTCTATATTTTTTGATTTTCTCTTCGATTTTGAATGTAAGCTTGGATGTATATTTTGTAAGAGATTTGGGATTTGGACTGGCTGGAGCAGCCTACGCAACTCTCCTTGCCCAGGGTTTGTCTGCTGTCCTATCCTTTGGGGTTTTTATAAGAAGGCTTAGTAAAATTAAGACAGAAAAGACAAAGATTTTTGATAAAAAAGAGCTAGGCCGCATTTCTTACCTAGCCATCCCATCTATTATCCAGCAATCAACCATCACAATTGGTCAACTTTTAGTCCAATCTGTGGTAAATTCCTTTGGGGTAGGTATGCTGGCAGGATTTTCTGCAGCCATTAGGGTAGAAAGCCTCATTATTGTACCGATAACTAGTCTTGGCAATGCCATATCTTCCTACACTTCTCAAAATGTGGGGGCAAAAAAGCTTGCAAGATTAGAAAAAGGCCTTAGGGCATCCATAGCCATGGTTGGGATTTATTCTGTCGTGATTTTAATATGTTTGAAATTTAATTCAGCAAATATAATCGCTTATTTCATGAACGAATCATCATCAAATTTAGCTAAAGATACAGGCGTGGCCTACCTGGACTTTATTGGATATTTCTTTATTCTTGTAGGGTCTAAACACTGCGTAGATGGCATCCTTAGGGGAGTAGGCGATGTGAAGGTCTTTACCCTAGCTAATATAGTCAACCTGACCATAAGGGTTAGCCTATCAATGGCTCTTGCCCATAAAGTCGGAATAGCCATGGTTTGGTATGCAGTACCTCTTGGTTGGCTAGCTAATCTTGTGATTTCTACTAGTTATTATTTAAAGATAAAGAAGCAGAATTATAGCTTGGATTCAAATTATTGAATACAAAAATTTTAAATAGTCATAAATATTTGACTTTTATTTATCAATCATTTAAAATGTTATTAATATGAATTTTAAGGGACTTGTAAAATTTAAATTTGCTCCGAATAATAAATTAACGGAGAAATATTTATAATTTTGCAAGCCCCTTTTTATTAGGGGAGATAATTATGATTAAAAATGGGAAAAATTATAATCCAATAAGTAAAAAAGAATCTATAATACAGGGAGATAAGTATAGGATTTCAATTCTCACTTCTAGACTAATTAGGCTAGAATATAGCGAGGATGGAATTTTTGAAGATAGGATGACCAAGGGGGTTATAAATAGGAATTTTCCTCCTGTAAATTTTAAGGTTTATGATAGGAAAGATAGGCTAAAGATTGTTACTGATCATGTAACTATTTTATATGATAAAAAACCATTTTCTACCTATGGTCTAAGCGTAGAGCTTAGGGGAAAGGTCAACCATCCATATTATTGCATTTGGCATTATGGAGACAAGATAGAAAACCTAGGTGGGACAGCGAGAACTCTTGATTTTGCAGAATCAAAGGTAGAAATAGGAGATGGTATCCTTTCTAGATATGGCATAAGTGTGATAGATGACTCATCATCACCGATAATAAGCGATGATGGTTGGACTTATGATAGAAATAATGATAATCAAGACTTATATGTATTTGCTTACAAAGATAAGTATTTAGATGCCCTAGATGATTTTTATAAGCTTTCTGGAAGTCAGCCGCTTTTACCAAGGTATGCTCTGGGTAATTGGTGGTCCAGGTTTTATAATTACTCTAAAGAAGACTACCTAGACTTGGTAGATAAGTTTGAAAAGTTTAAGGCACCTTTTTCTGTTATGGTACTAGACATGCTTTGGCATACTACAGGAATTGATGAAAAATACGGAAGCGACTGGACGGGTTATACATGGAATCATGACCTCTTGGGTGAACCACGAAACTTATTTTCAAGACTTCATGATAAAAATTACAAGGTAACTTTAAATCTACATCCATCATCAGGAATTAGACCAAGCGAAGATTTTTATGAAGATATGGCAAAGGAGCTTGGTTATGATTATGAAAATGAAGAGACTATAGATTTTTCCTATAAAGATAGGGCCTATGCTGATTGCCTGAATAAGTATTTTTATAAGCCTTTTGAAGAAAAGGGAGTAGATTTCTGGTGGATGGATTGGCAACAAAGCCCAAGAAATCTTGACGAAAACAAAGATGCCTTGTGGGTTATAAACCGTACTAGATTTTTAGATATGGAAAAATCTGGCAAGAGAGCCCTCACCTTTTCAAGGTTTGCAGGTCTTGGGTCTCAAAGATATCCTATAGGATTTTCTGGTGATACATCTATAAATTGGGAAACATTGGATTTTCAACCATATTTCACAGCCACATCTTCAAATATTGGCTTTGGATGGTGGTCTCATGATATAGGTGGTCATATGAAAGGGGCAACTGACCCAGAGCTTATGCTAAGGTGGCTACAATTTGGGGTTTTTTCTCCTATAAATAGGCTTCATAGCTCAAATACACCTTTTGTATCAAAGGAGCCATGGTCTTTTGATGAAAAATATTCAAAGCTTATGGTCGACTACCTACAAATCCGCCATAAACTTATCCCCTATATCCATACCATGAATTATAGGGCCCACGAAGAAAATATCCCTTTAATAAGGCCAATCTATTACTATTATCCAAATGATGAAAGAGCTTATGCGAACAAAAACCAATACTATTTTGGTGAGAGTCTTTTAGTCACACCGATGACTAAAAAAATAGATCCTAGGCTCCAGATGACTGAATTTAAGGCCTTTTTGCCAGATGATGGTTATTATGATTTGCAGACTGGTTTTTTATACGCTGGTCAAACCATGATTGAAATCTATAGGCCAATTGACAAAATGGGCTTATTCATAAAAAAAGGTGGGATTATTCCATTAGCTGACCTAGATAGGGATTACACAAACTCTATAGAAAACCCAAAGGCCTTAAAAGTTTTAATAGGCGCTGGTAAAGATGGAATATTTAATTTGATTGAAGATAGCGAAGAAAACTTAGAAGCTAAATCTATAACTCAGATTTGCTACGAAGATAAGAGGATTATAAGGTTAGATCAATCTAAAACTAAAATAGATATTATTTCGACTAAGAGAGATTGGACTTTTGAAATTTATGGAATGAAAGTAAATGAAATTGAAATAGTAGCTAATAAAGATAATAGGCTTGAAGGCAAGATTTCTTATAATCAAGAAAAAAATAAAAGCCAAATAATCATTGAAGAAATCCCAAGCAATGAAGATATTGAAATTTTAATTAAATCATATGAAGAAATAGACCAAAAATCAAATAAGCTTGATCTTATCTTATCAAGAATAAGTAGCTCAAGAATTGAAACTTTAAAGAAGGAGAGTATTTTTGATATAGTTAAAAATGCACAAAGTATTTCTAATCTTGTATCAGCCCTGATGGCCTTTGATATAGAAGAAAAAGTCAAAAAAGCTATATTTGAAATAATTTTTGCAAACGAAGAGTTTTAAATAATAAAGGTGATGAATTAGAAGAGTTTCTATTCATCACCTTTTATATCTTTTATAATAATAGATTTATATTTGTTTTAAAAAGTAATTAAGTTAACTACTATCTCATATGAGAAAGTTAAGATAAGCTTGTAAAAATAACAAACTATCCCAAGCTTAAAATTTAAATACTTAGATTAATTCTTTAACTTTTTCTAAAGCAGCATCAAAGTTTACTTCGTGAGTTACTTCTGGAACATATTCTACATAGGCTACCTTACCATCTTTATCGATTATTATGATACCTCTTGTAAGAAGCTTAAGCTCATCGATTAAGAAGCCATATTTTTCACCAAATTCTCTATTCTTGTAGTCTGAAACTGTGATTGTATTACCTATTTCATAAGCGTCGCAGAATCTTTTTTGAGCAAATGGTAGGTCTACTGTTATATTTACTATAGCCACATCATCAGAAAGATCGCTTGCTTCTTTATTAAATCTTTGAGCTTGGAAGGCACAAACGCTAGTATCAAGTGATGGAGCAGCCGAAATTATAACTACCTTTCCCTTTAGTTCATCAAGGTTAAAATCAGAAAGGTCAGCCTTTGTAGCTGTAAAGTTAACTGCTTCATCGCCAACTTTTACTTCTTTTCCAACAAGTGTAACCTTATCTCCTGCAAATGTAATATCCATAATTAATTTCCTCCTAATAATTTATATTGACCTATAAGCAAGGTATAAACAATGCTTAAGTCAAGTTTCAGATAATATATCTTACATTCTAATTATACCCAAAATATTTTTATTTTTATAAATTTATTAAAAATTTTTTGATAATTTTAATAGAAAATAGATGAGCTAAATAAAGATTGGGAAAAAATGTTTCCATATTTGTTTTTTTATAGAAAATTTATATAGATATAAGCAAATTACTTGACAATGAGTAAGTAAGCGTGTAAGATAGTTAAGGATTGGCAGGAATTGCCAATTTATTAGATTTTAAAAGAAAAGGAGGTGCATTATGCCAACAATTAATCAACTTGTTAGAAAAGGTAGAAAGAGCGAGAAATCAAAATCAGATACTCCAGCTTTAGGTTACAACTTCAATACTCTTAAGAGTAGAATGACTCCTAACCAATCACCACAAAAACGTGGGGTTTGTACATCAGTTAGAACAGTAACACCTAAAAAGCCTAACTCAGCTTTAAGAAAAATTGCCAGAGTAAGACTTACAAACGGAGCTGAAGTACTTTCTTACATTCCAGGAATTGGACACAACCTTCAAGAACACAGTGTTGTACTAATCAGAGGTGGTAGGGTAAAAGACCTTCCAGGTGTTAGATACCACATCATCAGAGGTACACTTGATACAGCAGGTGTTGACGGAAGAAAACAAGGTAGATCTAAATACGGAGCAAAAAGAGGCTAGTAATTAGTTAAGGTAAGTGCATAATGTGCCTATTAATATAAAGGTATGTCACGCACTTTACGATTAAGATCGAGTACTCAAGATATTACACATAATTGGTAAAGGAGGGAAGAAAAGTGTCAAGAAAAGGACATATACCAAAAAGAGAGGTAATGCCTGATGCCAAGTATAACGACAGAGTTGTAACAAAACTTATCAACAATGTTATGCTAGATGGTAAAAAAGGCCTTGCTACAAAAATAGTTTATGAAGCTTTTGATAAAGTTGAAGAAACTACTGGAACAAACGCTTTAGAAGTGTTCCAACAAGCTATGGAAAATATAATGCCTACTCTAGAAGTTAAGGCAAGAAGAATCGGTGGTGCAAACTACCAAGTACCAATGGAAGTTAGACCAGAAAGAAGACAAACACTAGCCCTAAGATGGTTAGTAAATTTCTCTCGTGCTAGAGGCGAAAGAACAATGGTTGAAAGACTTTCTAAAGAAATTATCGATGCATCAAACAATGCGGGTGCCGCAGTTAAGAGAAAAGAAGAGATGCATAGGGCAGCAGAAGCTAATAAGGCTTTCGCGCACTTTAGATATTAGTTAGGGGGATAGATGCCTAGACAGGTTGCACTTAAAGATACCAGAAATATAGGAATTATGGCCCACATAGATGCAGGTAAAACTACTTGTACAGAAAGAATCCTATACTACACTGGTAAAATTTATAAAATCGGAGATACCCACGATGGAACAGCAGTAATGGATTCCATGGACCAAGAAAAAGAACGTGGTATCACAATAGGATCTGCTGCAACAACAGCATTTTGGAAGAACCATAGAATTAATATTATCGATACACCAGGCCACGTTGACTTTACTGTAGAGGTTGAAAGATCACTAAGAGTACTAGACTCAGCAGTAGCCCTATTCGATGCTAAAAGTGGTGTAGAACCACAATCTGAAACTGTATGGAGACAAGCTGACAAGTACAACATCCCAAGAATTTGTTTCATTAACAAAATGGATGCTACAGGTGCAGACTTCTTCATGGCAGTAGATACAATAAAAGATAAACTAAAAGCAAATGCAGTTCCATTAGAAATTCCTATAGGAAGCGAACAATCTTTTGAAGGTGCTGTAGACCTTGTAACTATGCAAGCAGTCACATATTCATCTGAAGACCTTGGAGCTCATCCAAAATATTCTGAAATCCCAGCTGAATTAAAAGATCAAGCTGAAGAATACAGAAACAACCTTCTTGAAGAATTATCAGAAGTTGATGATACAATCATGATGAAATACCTAGAAGGTGAAGAAGTAACTGAAGATGAAATCAAATCAGCCATCAGAAAAGCAACTATAGCACAAAAAATATTCCCATGTCTACTAGGTTCAGCCTACAAAAACAAGGGAGTACAACCACTACTAGATGCAATTATAGACTACATGCCAAGCCCAGTAGACGTTCCATCAATCGAAGGTGTTGATCCTAAAGATCCAGAAAAAGTTCTAGAAAGACATCCAGGAGATGATGAACCTACAGCTGCTCTTGCATTTAAGGTAGTAACAGATCCATACGTAGGTAAATTAATCTATGTTAGAATCTACTCAGGTACAATAGAATCTGGCTCATATATCTACAACGCAACAAAAGGCAAGAGAGAAAGAGTTGGACGTATCATGCAAATGCACTCTAATAAGCAAGAAGAAATCGAAAAAGGTTATGCTGGCGATATCGTAGCTCTATTAGGTCTAAAAGATACAACAACAGGGGACTCCCTATGTGACCAAGATAATCAAATTATCCTAGAACAAATGGAATTCCCAGATCCAGTAATCTCAGTAGCTATAGAACCAAAGACAAGAGCATCTCAAGATAAGATGATCATCGGTCTTCAAAAACTTGCAGAAGAAGATCCAACCTTCCAAACAAAATCAGATGAAGAAACCGGACAAACGATCATCTCAGGTATGGGTGAGCTTCACCTTGAAATCATCGTAGACAGACTTCTAAGAGAATTCAAAGTAGAAGCAAACATCGGTAACCCACAAGTAGCTTACAGAGAATCAATTACTAAAGAAGCAGAAGCTCAAGGTAAGTTTGTAAGACAATCAGGTGGTTCTGGACAATACGGTGATGTTATGCTTAGAGTTGAACCAGGTGAAGAAGGATCAGGAATCACATTCGAATCTAAAATCGTTGGTGGTGCAGTTCCAAAAGAATACATCAGACCAGTTGAAGAAGGTGTTAGAGAAGCTGCAGCAGCAGGTGTACTTGGCGGTTACCCAATGGTAGACGTTCATGTAACCCTATTTGACGGATCTTACCACGAAGTTGACTCATCAGAAGTAGCCTTCCACGTAGCAGGATCAATCGGATTTAAGAATGCAGTACAAAAAGCAGGCCCAGTCCTACTAGAACCAATCGAAAAAGTTGAAATTACTACTCCGGACGAGTATCTTGGAGATGTAATGGGTGATGTATCATCAAGAAGAGGAAAGATAGACGGTATGAATCCAAAAGACGGAATCCACGTACTAGATGCTTTCATTCCACTATCAGAAATGTTCGGATATGCTACAGACCTTAGAAGTAAGACCCAAGGTAGAGCAACCTACTCAATGGGCTTTGACCACTATGCTGAAGTTCCAGCATCAGTAAGAGATGAAGTAATTAATAAATAATTAATATAGGAGAGAAAAATGAGTAAACAAACATTTGAAAGAAGCAAACCACATATAAATATTGGTACAATCGGCCACGTAGACCACGGTAAAACAACAACAACAGCAGCAATCACTCAAGCCCTAAACAAAAAATACGGTACAGGTGAATACATCGATTATGAACACATCGATAAAGCTCCAGAAGAAAGAGAACGTGGAATCACAATCAACACATCAGTAGTAGAATACGAAACAGAAAAAAGACACTACGCACACATCGACGCTCCAGGCCACGCTGACTACGTTAAAAACATGATCACAGGTGCAG
>NZ_JAMXSL010000004.1:0-95528 GCF_026131715.1 Anaerococcus sp. NML200537
CAATAATAATATTCATACCAGAAAAAATTATTTTTTCAATTTTTTATATTCCTTTTTTCTATCCCATAATTAAAGACATGTGGAGACTGTAGTATTAATGTCAAGAAATTTAGTTGATAGGCTATAATTCTGTTGAAACAGGTGGCTTTTAGGATCTTTATAAGAAATCTTAAAGGCCTAATTTTTTGCTTTAAATTCTACTTGGGTCGAACATTACATTGGTAAATTTTTACAAAGTCTAAATAAATTGTAATATTTTAAGTGAAATGAAGAAAATAACACAAGTTTATAGAGATAAATTGGTTGAGATGGTGGAAAGGAAGAATAAAAATTATTTAAGAGATAGGAAAAAACACATTGACAATCTTCTATATGAATTGTATAATTTTATACGAAAAGATGAAGGAGGTTACATGAAGAATAAATATATAGATCTATCAAAAAAATTAAAAGTTTTGAGTGATCCAAAAAGATTAGAAATTATAGACATGTTATCTTGCGATGAGCTCTGTGCCTGTGAGATATTAGAGAAATTTGATATAACACAACCAACCCTATCTAATGATATGAAAAGATTAGAGGAGGCTAATCTAGTTATTAGTCGAAGAGAAGGAAAAAACATATATTACATTGCCAATAAGAAGATTTTAAATGAGATGCAATCCGACTTAAAGGAAATATTTGATAACGGAGAGGGATGTATTTGTCACAATTGGGATAAGTAATTTTTTTGTACAATACATAGAAATATTTGAATATGTCTATACTAAAGGAGGATGATGAACTATGGAAAAAAATAAGAATGAAGGAATTAATGTATTTCAAAAATACCTAACTTTATGGGTATTGTTTTGCATGATTGTTGGGGTACTTATAGGAAAATATATACCTATAATCCCATCTGCTTTAGGTAAAATTCAAATTGCTGGTATATCTGTGCCGATAGCGATATTAATTTGGATTATGATTTATCCAATGATGATGAAAGTAGATTTTCAAAGTATTAAAAGAGTTAGAGAAAATCCAAAAGGTTTGTTTGTAACATGGGCTGTTAATTGGCTAATAAAACCATTTACTATGTTTGGAATAGCTTATTTGTTTTTCTTTATTATGTTTAAAAATATCATTCCTAATGATTTGGCAGGTGATTATTTAGCGGGAGCTGTTTTGCTCGGAGCTGCGCCATGCACTGCTATGGTTTTTGTGTGGTCGACTCTTACAAAGGGTGACCCTGCTTACACTGTGGTTCAAGTAGCCACAAATGATTTAATAATTTTAATTGCTTTTGTACCTATAGTGAAGTTTTTATTAGGTGTGTCTAATGTTGTAGTACCATATAGCACATTATTTACTAGTGTGTTTTTATTTGTTGCTTTTCCATTATTAGGAGGTGTTATCACAAGGAAAACAGTAATTGATAAAAGAGGAAAGGATTATTTTGAAAAACAATTTTTAAGTAAATTTGATGGAATGACAACAGTTGGACTACTATTGACTCTAATAATTATATTTTCTTCACAAGCAAATGTAATTTTAGAAAACCCATTTCATATTTTATTGATAGCTATTCCACTTACCATTCAAACTTTCCTAATTTTTACTATTGCCTATGGTGTAAGCAAAAAAGTAGGCTTACCTTTTGAAATAGCTGCACCAGCAGGCATGATTGGAGCTTCAAATTTCTTTGAATTATCTGTAGCTGTTGCAATAGCAATATTTGGGATGGATTCACCAGTTGCATTAGCTTGCACAGTAGGTGTTCTTACTGAAGTCCCAGTTATGTTATTCTTAGTAAATATTGCTAATAACACAAAACACTGGTTTTTAGAAAATCAAGAATCTAACGTTTATGGAGTTTAGGTATGTGGAGTTTTATTCAAGATCAAATTCTAGGTATGAAATGGCTCAATGAATTGATAGGAAAAATATTGACAAATCTTGGCCTTGATATAAGCACAAAACTTGGAGGAAGTTTACAATTTTTCGTATATGATGTTATAAAAATTACAATATTACTTTGCGTGTTAATTTTTATAATTTCTTATATACAAAGCTATTTCCCACCTGAAAGAAGCAAAAAAATTCTGGGACGTTTTGATGGATTGTGGGCAAATATTATATCTGCTTTACTAGGCACAGTAACACCTTTTTGTTCATGCTCTTCAATCCCTATTTTCATGGGCTTTACAAGTGCTGGTTTGCCTATTGGAGTGAGTTTTTCATTTTTAATATCTTCTCCAATGGTTGATTTGGGTAGCCTTATTTTACTAATGAGCATCTTTGGAGGTAAAATAGCCCTAGCATATGTAGTCTTTGGGCTAATTATTGCTGTAATTGGTGGTAGTCTCATTGAAAACATGCATATGGAAAGTTATGTAGAAGATTTTATAAAAAATGCTAGTCAAGTTGATATTAGCTCTCCAAGCTTAACAGTAAAAGATAGGGTTGATTTTTGTAAAACTCAAGTTAGTGACACTTTCAAGAAAGTTTTCCCTTATATTTTAGCAGGTGTGGGTATAGGGTCATTGATACACAATTGGATTCCTCAAATTTGGGTGGAAAATATCTTGGGCAGTAATAATCCATTTGGAGTAGTTTTAGCAACTATTGTTGGAATACCAATGTATGCTGATATTTTTGGAACTATTCCAATAGCAGAAGCTCTATTGGCAAAAGGCGCCCAACTAGGAACCGTTATATCTTTTATGATGGCAGTTACTACACTAAGCCTACCATCATTAATTATGTTAAAAAAAGCAGTTAAACCAAAGCTTTTATTTCTATTTATAGGAATTTGTATTTTTGGTATAATTGTTGTAGGTTACTTATTTAACATTATTAGCCCTTTTTAATATGACGGGGCAGTAAAATGAAATTATTAACAAGAAAGCAAAAAATACATCTCTTGGTAAAAATATATATGGATTAAGGAGGAAAAATGAGATTATTTGGTAAAAAAGAGAAAAACTGTACTTGTGGAGGCAATTGTGAGACTGCTAATAATAAGGATGTTAAAGAATCAAGTTGTTGTGATGTAGATTACTCGTCAGAGAATATAGAAAAAGCAGAAGAAAAGAAAAAAGAAAAGGGGATAAAGATATTAGGTTCTGGTTGTGCGAAGTGTATTGCTTTAGAAAGATCAACTAGGGAAGCACTAGCTGAACTTAATGTTGAAGAATCAATAGACCACATTACAGACTTCTCTCAAATAGCAAGCTATGGAGTTATGTCTACTCCAGCCTTAGTTGTAAATGGTAAAGTTATATCCTATGGCAAATTTTTAAACAAGGATGAAGTGAAAGCTTTATTAGAAGACAATGGTGTAAATTAAAATGAGAAAGCCAAAAGTTGCATTTATATGTGTCCATAATAGTTGTAGGAGCCAAATTGCAGAAGCCTTAGGGAAAAAATTTGCTTCAGATGCGTTTGACTCGTATTCAGCTGGAACACAAATCAAAGACCAAATAAATCATGATGCTGTTAGGCTAATAAAAGATATATACAATATTGACATGGAGAAAACTCAATATTCAAAGCTCATTGATGATTTGCCAGATATTGATATATCAATTACTATGGGCTGTGATGTAATTTGCCCTATTGTAGAAAATCAATATACAGAGGATTGGAATTTAGAAGATCCAACAGGTCAAGGCGATGACTTTTTTAGGAAAATTATATCTAAAATAGAAAAAAATGTTAAAGATTTAAGCCTTAGAATTAAGAAAAATGAAATTAGTTGGAATTAAAAATAGAAGTTGATTTTGAATAAACCAATAATTGTTCTTTAATAGTTATAATTCCTATTTGGTAGAGATTTATCATTATAATGCCAGTAGGAAGATATAGCTTTTTTACATATTTTCAATTTTAAAACCTTCCAATTAAGATCTCATTTTTAATATTCCTAATTGGATAGGAACTGCTATTATTAATTTTCACAAGGTATAATATTAGTATAAGATTAATATAAAGATTTATTAGGATAGTTTATATTAAAAGGAGGATTGCAAGTGATTGACAAAAGCAATAAATATTTTTGGGATAAATTTGCTAAGCTCTATGCACCTTTTATGAAAAAAGATGAAGCAGTATATGATAAAGTTTGTGAATATATTTGTCCTTATTTGGATAAAAACATGGAAGTGCTTGAGCTAGCTTGTGGATCTGGTCAATTATCTTTTAGTCTTTCAAAGCATACGAAAAGCTGGTTTGCTACGGACTTTTCAGAACAGATGATTATAGAAGCTAAAAAGCGTGGGCAATACGATAATCTTACATTTGAAACAGCCGATGCAACAGCATTATCCTATGCAAATGAAAAATTTGATTGTGTGTTAATCTCTAATGCTCTTCATATCATGCCAAATCCAGATTATGCAATGAAAGAAATATATAGGGTGTTAAAAGCTAGTGGAATTTTGCTCGCTCCAACTTTTCTATGGAAAGAGGGGAAACAAAGAAAAATCAAAAAGATTTTGATGTCTATTTTTGGGTTTAGGATGTATCAAGAATGGAATAAAGAAGAATTTGAAGCTTTCATTGAGAAATATGGATTTTCAGTACTTGATATGCGACTAGTATATGGAGGTCTTGCACCGATTGGTGTTATGATTGCCGAGAAGGTATCTTAATATATTTTCTATTAGGGGTGGAAAATGACAAATAAATTATATTTACTATTGTTAGGAATAAATATTTTAATTATTATCGTAAATTTCAATCTTTTAAAAAATCCAAAACCTTACCCACCAAAAGAAATTGCAGAGGATTTTAAGAGTGGAAGAGAAAGATTAAATTCATATAAGTATGTGGGCTTATCCCATTACATTCTTCCAAGACTTGCTAAAAGTGAATCAAATTGGATAAATGGAAATGAATATTGGTATAGGTCTTGCATCAAGTTAGGTTTAGTAGGCCTTGTTATTAGCTTGATTACAATGGTATTAGGTGAGGTTTTTAACCTATATGACTGGCTTATTGGTTTGTTTATTATACAAATACCTTCAATTCTAGGCATGATATACATTTGCTATAGGATGGAGAAATATATTTTGAAGGACTAAAGTTAGGATCTAAAATCATAATTGTATGTTTAATGTTTTGATATTTTATATTCTAACTAATTGTACTTTTTGAAATCTTAAGATATAAGCTGTCGATTATAAAAATAAATGGAAAATAAATGAGTAAGTTATTTGATGAATTTAAAATCATATGTTTACAATTAAATAAAATTGGCATAAGGCCAACCCTAATGGGGTCCTTAGGTTTAGAATTTATTACAAAGAACGAATGGAATCCATCAGATATTGATATCCATGTGCCCGGAGACCCAAGAGGTTGGCAGGCTCCTGATGAGGATAGGATTTATGACTGGGATAAGATATTAAAAATAATGGGAGTCCTAGGATACGATCTTATTGACATCCATGAACATGAATTTCAAAAAAGTGAAATCAGTGTAGAATATGGAAGCATTAGTTCCCTTCATGATTTTGCTGGAATCTATGAAGAGGATATAGACCTTGTTAATCTTAATGGAATAGAATTTAGGATACCGAGCAAGGAACAATTTCTAAAAATATATGAAGAATCTTCAAAAGATTCCTATAGAAATGATAATAATAACAATAAAGATTTTGCCAAGATTGATTTTTTGCGAAGGTATATTTAAAAAAATTATTTATTTAATACAAAAACCAGAGCTAGGGCTTTTCTAACTCTGGTAAAAAATTAAATTTATCTTATATAAATCATAATATCTTCTTATTTATTTTTCAAATTTCTTTCTTTTTAACAAGAGGGATCCTATAGTTGAGATTATCAATACTAGCACTATTGCCCCCAGTCCTTTGATACCAGTTTTTACGTTAGTATTTGCAATTGTCTTATATGAAGTTTGGCTTGTTTTAGTTTGTACTAAGCTTTGCTGGTCAACTGTCTTAGTGCTAGATTCAGTTACTACTTTTTCTTGGCTTTGGATAGGGTCTACTTGTTGACTTTGTTTAGATTGATCTTGATTTGCTTGTTCTTGAGTTGTTATAATCTTAGCATTTGGCTTTTTACTTGCTTGTTTTTTACTAGGTTGGGCATCTTCGAACTGTCCATCATATTCACCAACTTCTCCGCTGTTATTCTTATCAATCATAAATGAATATATCCATTCACTCTTATGAATTGTCAATTTAAACATGCCTGAATTTTGACTTCCTCTATGGTTAAAGGATATTTTCCGTCTATATTCACATTATCAAGCTTTTCTTTTTTATCATCACTTAGTTTTAAATAGGCTTCTTTAGTTTTACTATTATTATAGAATGCTGAATTTTTATATTTTTCATAGATTGATTCTTCAGCCTTTGTTTCTTTATTATTTATTGTATCCATACCATTCTTTCCTGTCGGGCTGACATGGACTACCCGACGGCGTACAAGCTCTGCCTGCACATGCATGAATAGCTCCTTTGTAATGATTGCTTCGTGGTCGACTTCATCGTAGTATTGAGCATTGTTCTTGATGCGCTTCTTTGTCAGGAAATCCGTGGTATAGGTCTTTTGAAGCAGCGCGTCATCCATGTACTTTTCGGATACAAAAAATTTAAGAGATTATAATTTTATATACCCCTAATACAAAAGTTAATAGAATTTAGGAATAATTGAGTATATATTTCCACATGCGAGCCTTTTTAAGAATTAAAATTTTATCCATACTGACCACTCAAGTCATGTAAAATCAGTTGCTCATTCAATAAAAAACAATAACTAGTAAAATTATCCGACTTACGTTATAAAGTGGTTTAAGTCGGGTTTTTTATTGTCATTTTATCTAAAAATTCATATAATAAATAGAGCGAAGATAAATCAAAATTTTTAACAATATAAAATGAAAATTAAAAACTAGGGGAGAGAATATGACTATAAGTAAAGAAGATATGAAAATATTATTAAAATCTCAACAAGGGGAATTAGATGTAGTTTTGATGTACCAAGCCCTTGCTGATGTAGTTAAGGATAAAAATGATGCGGCTACTTTTAGAAAGCTTGCAGCAGAGGAGGGTCACCATGCTGCGGTATTTCATAAACTTACAAGGAAAAATTTAAAACCAAAGAAAGCCTTGGCTTTCTTTATGCCTATCCTTTATAAGCTAGTCGGTAAAAAAAGATTGTATCCAAAAATTGCAAGGGGAGAGTATAAAGCTTCTGAAAATTATGCTCCAGTAGCAAAAAAGTTTCCAGAAATCGAAAGCGTTAGGGATGATGAGAAAAGGCACGGCGATATGGTCGCAAGCTTGTTATAAAAAACTAATGCTTTAAATATTTTGCTTAGGTTAATATTTGAGTATTATATGAAATACCCACGATCAGTAAAGCAAAGATTAAATTAAAATATATAAAGATATAAAAATAAGTTTTACAATTAGGAATCATTATGAAAAAAACATTAATAAGCACAACTATGAAGACAGCTATAGCAGCTACCCTATCCTTACTTGTAGCCCAAGCCTTAGGACTTAGATTCTCATCTTCAGCAGGGATTATTACCATCCTTGATATATTTGAGACTAGAAAGGCCACTATTAAGGGTGGACTTAAAAGAAGCTTATCTGCCATAATAGCCCTTGTTTTAGGGATTTTGGTATTTGAAATTTTTGACTACAAAACTTGGGCATTTGGCCTATATTTACTATTATTTGTGCCCATATCTTTCCTATTAAAAATTGAACTAGGTCTGGGTCCTTCAAGCGTGGTAGTTACACATCTATTAAGCTATGGAGAAATTAATTCATCAATTATCTTTAATGAACTCGGTCTTATTCTAATAGGAATAGGATTTGCCATGCTTACTAACTTATATGCACCAGAAAGTCAGGGTGAGTTGAAAAAATGGATAGAGGATATTGATGGAGATATCAAGGATATCTTGATATTTTTTGGTGATACTCTTGTAAATAATTTAGATGTTAAAATATATGAAGGAAAGATCAAAAAGCTTGAAGATGACATAAACAAGGCCCTTGATCTTGCGATTATTGAAAATGATAATCGTATAGAAAATAGCAAGAATCTAATGATAGGTCTTAGCCATAGGGAAAGGGAGATGGATCTTTTGATGGAGATGTATGATGATTTAAAATCAATACCTAAAGAATTTGCCGATGGGAAATTGATATCTGATTTAATGATTGATACTGCAAACAATCTTAGTGATAATGGAGATATAATTAAGGTCAAAAAAAGGATAGAATTTTTACAAGAACATTTTCATATGATGGAACTTCCAGAAACTCACGAAGATTTTATAATACAATCATCAATTTTTCAAGTTTTTAGAAGTCTAAACCAATTTATAGATATAAGCAAGGTTATCAGCAATATTCCTAGAAATTAAAGGGTTAAGTTTTAGCATATTAAAGGCGAGGAGTTTATACCTCCATCGCTCATAAGTTTTTAAATAAAGAATTTAAAGGTAAATGCTGCTATGACACCTATTCTCATGCTTATCATGGGCCTAGTTGCTGTAATTTGTTTTTCCATAAAGGAATACTTGCCTGCTACTATACTTACTCTTGGAGTTTTTTCTTACCCTATACTTAGCTTTTTCGTAAATAGATATTATGAGAAAAAATATTAATAAACTTTGAAGATAATAATAGGGTCCGTTACTTTAATTAAAGTGTTTGTTTTTTTCTTATAGCTAGATTGCTCTATACAAATATTTATCAAAACCAGAAGTTGTAAATAATTGTCTTGAAATTTATGAATATTTCTTATAGCAAAACGGAAGACAAAAAATATAGTATGACAAAAGAGAACATGTGTTAAGATTGATGTTAATTTATAAAGTTGAAAGCTTTAGACTTCTAATATGAAATTATAAAGAAAACTATAATAAATAAGTGAGGAAAATATGGAAATTAGAGAATATACAGATTTTAAGATTGATGAGCTAAGAGATCTTTATGATGCGGTTGGATGGACTTCTTATACTGATGATATGGATGCCTTGATTAAGGGATATGAAAATTCCTTAAAAATATTAGCAGCCTTTGAAGATGAAAAACTTCTTGGCGTGATTCGTGCGGTTGGGGATGGATATACTATTATCTTTATCCAAGATATATTAGTCTTGCCAGACTACCAAAGAAAGGGAATAGGCAAAGCCCTCCTTGACTCTATGATGGATTTATATCCAAATGTCAGACAAATTGAATTAACAACAGATATAGCTCCAGAAACAATAGGATTTTATTCTTCTTTAGGCTTTGAAGAATTTTCTGAATTAGGCTGTTGCGGATTTATGAGATTATTGTAATAAGAATTAAAAGAATATAGAGTTTTCTAATGCCAAAGATTTTAATTATAGAGGATAATGAAGATATCGCCTTGCAGATGGAAAAATATCTGACTAAAAATGGCTATGAGGTAGAAATAGCTGGGTCTTTTTATGAGGCTAGTTTCAAGTTAAATATCGACTTTGATGTGGCTCTTCTCGATATTAATTTGCCTGATAAGGATGGCCAACATTTGATAGAAAAATTGAAGGAAAAAGATATTAGGGTTCTTGTTACAACTGTTAAAAATGATGAGGATTTTATAATTGCCGCCCTTGATCAAGGGGCGGATGACTATCTTACAAAGCCTTTTTCCCTTGCTATTTTAAGGGCTAGGATTGATGCGGTTTTAAGGACTATTCCCCTTGGCCAAGATAAAGCTATTGCCTATAAGGATTTGAAAATAGATTTAAATGATTCAAAGCTTTATTATAAGGGGGAAAATATAGAGGTCACTCCACTTGAGTATGAAATCCTAGTTTTATTTATCAAAAATCCCCACAGGGTCTACACTAGGAGTCAGCTTTTAGAAACCTTTTGGGAAGACAGGGATAAGTTTGTAAATGATAATACTCTCACATCGACCATTAAAAGAATCAGGGAGAAATTAGACAAGGAAGTCATTACAACTGTCAGAGGAATAGGTTATAGGATGGACTAAATGATTTATGTATTTTGGATAATAAGCCTCTGCCTACTTTATTATTTTTTGGAAAAAAGGAAGAAAAATAGGATAAGAGACCTTATTAATTTGATAGAAAATATGAGAAATCAAAATTACTCTATACCCATGAAGCAGGATGATTTTTCTCTTATTGAGGATAAGATATATAAACTTTTTATAGAGATAGTTGAGGCTAAGGAAACGTCCGCTAGAAATAGCCAAAAGCAAGTGGAATATCTAGAAGACATAGCCCATCAGATAAAAACTCCTATCACATCCATGGTTTTTTCTATAGAAAATCTAGAAATGGATTATCCTGCAAATGAAGATATTGAAATTTTAAAAAGGCAGACCCTAAGATTAAATTCTCTATCGGATATCCTGCTCAAATTATCAAGCCTAGATGCTAATAAGGATCTAATGAAAAAGGAAGAGATTCGTTTGGATGAATTAGTGGCCTACGCTCTTGATACCTTATCTTTAAAAGAGTCTACTAAATTAGAAATTAATAATGATTTAAAAGAAAATATAATCTATGGAGATTTTTATTGGTTGGCTGAAGCCCTTATCAATATTTTTAAAAATGCTGATAATAGGCCAAATTGCCAAAAAATCAGCCTTTCATCTTACAAAAACCCTCTCTACACAAATCTGATTATTGAAGATGATGGGGGAGGAATCGATGAAGATAATATAAAAAAGATATTCAAACGATTTTATAAGACTCCTGATTCTAGAGGTTTTGGAATTGGTCTTGCCATGGCTAAGACTATTGTAGAGAAAAATAATGGGGAAATATCTGTGACCAATTCTGACAAAGGAGCAAGCTTTGAAATAAAATTCTACAATGTCACCTAAAAATCACTTTACTTTTATATACTTAGCTTAAGAAAGGCAGGAAAGTATGGAAATATTAAAAGTAGAAAATTTAAGAAAAGAATATGGTGATGGAAATTCAAAGGTAATAGCCCTAGATGGGGTAGACCTTAGTATAGAAAGAGGTGAATTTGTAGCGATAGTTGGTCCAAGTGGGTCAGGAAAATCTACTCTTTTACATATTATAGGAGGAGTAGATAGCCCAACTTCTGGCAAAGTCTACATAGATGGCAATGACATCTCTAAGTATACATCAAAGGAACTTGCCCTATTTCGCAGGAGGAAGGTAGGGCTCATTTATCAATTTTATAATCTGATCCAAAATTTGACAGTCAGGCACAATATTGAGTTGCCTTTAAAGCTAGATAAAAGAAAAATCAATGAGGAAGATTTCTTAGATATTGTAAATAAACTTGGCATAGAAAATAAACTAGATTCCTTCCCAAGCGAATTATCAGGTGGCCAGCAGCAAAGAGTTGCCATAGCAAGGAGTTTAATTTATAGACCATCTATCATCCTAGCAGATGAACCAACAGGCAACCTAGATAGGAAAAATTCTAAGGAAATAATTGAAATCTTCAAATATTTTAATAAGACCCTAAAACAAACTATAATCCTAATAACCCACGATGAAAAAATCGCTCTAGAGGCAGATCGAATTGTCACTATAGTTGATGGGAAAATAATAGGAGATGAGAAACATGAATAAGAAGAATTTTCCCATTTTTATTTCCTTATTTATTGTAAGTCTATTTTTCACCTTTATTTTTTATTTTGGATATAGAAGCTTGAGATCCAACTATGGTAATTATATGGCTTCAAGCTTTTATCATGGGGAGATTAAAGAAGAACTCTCAAATGAGGATGTTGAAAAGTTAAATTCCATTAAAGATATTGACTTGGCTGGGAAAATGTCTCTTGATCCTGACAACGGAAATCTTGGAGACGATTTAGTCGTTATAAACTATCAAGACAAAGCAATCAATAAAATGAGAGAGTATTCGAGACTTATTGAAGGCAGATTTGCAACAAAGGAAGACGAAATTGTACTATCTGAAAGTCTTGTAAAGGAAAATGAACTTAAAATAGGCGACAAGATAGAACTTGATTTAGGCAAAAGGTTTTTAGATGGAGAAGAGATAGGTCCAACAAGTGCAAATACTGGCAGGGAAAAATTTGAGAGCCAAGATTCTAAAAGCTTTACTTTAGTCGGTGTTTACGGAGATGTATACAATAAGTACAGTAAACTAAGTTTTGCTCTAGGGTTACAAGATAAAATGACCACTTTTAGAACCTTTGTAAAATTTCATTCATTTGAAGAAGCTTACAAAAATAGAGATAAGATACAAAGTGAAATAAACAAAATACTAGGTAAAGATGTTCATTTAGAATTTTCTAAAAGTCTTATAAACTATTATGGAGTAGAACACGAACCCTTACAAAATATAAAGAGCAAGGCTGTTACCGTTCTATCAGTTCTTGGCTGTATAGCAATCTTTGTGTTTTTTATAAAAAATATCTTTTGGGTTTGGGGGTTAAGGAAGATTAGAGAGCTTTCCATTTACAAGTCTATAGGATCTAGCAATGGACAAATATATCTGTTACTTCTAAAGGAAGGACTTGTTACAACTGCAATTCCAATACTTTTAGGACATCTTGTAGGCTTTTTCTCTATATATTATCTGTACAAATACATTCAAATAGATAAACAATTAAGTGAATTTAATCTAGTAAAGTTTAATCCCTTATTAAGTTTAGCAATACTTTTGGTTTCTTTTACAATTGTGGCACTAGCTATTAAATCCCCTGCGAAAAAGATTTCTAAAATAAACATTATAGACGGCATAAGAGGGAATATAGATTTTTCAAAATCAAAGAAGAAAAGAGCCAAAGATTTTTGGAAGGAATTAAAACTTAACAACTTAGCTTCAATAAAATCACAGAGATATATTTCTGCAATAGGGATAATTATTATTTCAGTATTTATAATCACTATAGGCATATCAACATACTACAGAGATTATTCTAGTTACGATAATGGCTATAATTTTTCTGTTGATTATTTTAGTGAAAAGAATCAAGTCCCAAAGATATTAAATGAAATTGTAGATAAAATTCCTAACGACAAGTCATATATTTCAAAAGATAAATATGTTCAAGTGGAAAATACAAATGAATTTTCAAAAGAAGCAAAGGCAGCAGGTTTAGACGAGGAAGCGAGAAAGAATATAGAAAAATATAAGTCAGAGGGTATGGATGGATTTATCATCGCCTTGGAAGAAAAAGACTTAAAAGAACTTGGAGGAAAGAAGGGTGAATTTGTCCTCTACAATACAATTCAAGAAGATTCTTCTATTCCAATAGCTAAGGCAAAGAGAATTCCATATTTTGAAAATCCACAGACTTTGGATATTAACTTTGAAAATGATTATAATAAGACTATTAAAATTTCAAAGACTATAACAGATTTGGGAAAATATAAGTCGAGAACAATGCCATTTGATGTAAAAGTTTATACAGATTTTGACACTTATTTTAAACTTATGGAAGAATCAGGTGATGAGAAATATACAGGATATGCCTATACTTTGAATATGAAGGTAAAAGACCCTGATACCAAAGATGTAAAGGAATATGTAGAGGCCATGATTAGAGAACAAATTTCACCTGAAGATAGATTTAATATCACAATAGGTGAAGAAATCGCAAAAAATGAATATAAGGACGTGAAAAGTTTCATAAAATTTGCAATAGGTATTGCTTCAATCATCTTTGTATTAAATATCACCAACGGTTACTCGTCCATTAATTTAAGTCTTATGAGCAGAAAAAAAGAAATCGGCAGTCTTTACTCTTGTGGAATGGATGTAGATGAATTAAAGAACATCTATCAAAGAGAATTTATTGGAGAACAGGTAAAGTCCTTTATAACTGCTATTATGGTGAGCTTAGGTGTTATGTTTATAATATCATTAATCGCTTCTGATTTAAGAATGAGTACTTTAATAGAATATTATGACTACAAAAGCTTCCTAGTATTTTCACTAGTCGTCTTTGGGATTAATCTAATAATCTATCATTTCTCATTAAAGAGAATTTTAGACTGACAGACAATAGATTTGATAAGGGTAGATTGATTCGAAATTAAGAGGGGCTCGGTTTTGACCCCTTTTTAGATTTCTTCTTAATAATTCTCATCATAAATTATTTTTTTCTTGGCTAAATTCCTCCTTCATATTTTCTTTAAAATCATTGAAAAGTGGGAATATGGGCTTTTTATGGGTATTAATTATAAGGAGGGATATTATGAAAAGAATGTCTAAGGTTTTTGTAATACTAGGGCTGGCTACTTTTATTTTTACTGGTTGTCAGAAAGGTAATGATAAGGTTAAGCCAGACGCAGAAGTAAAACATGATACATATATCTCAAATAAGAAGGATAATACGGGAACTCAAGATAAAATTTCTGAGTCAAAGCTTTCAAAAAAATTAAAACAAGTTGAGGGGGCAAGGTTAGGCTCAGTTTCTTCTTATGTTGAGGACAGGCAAGTATGGAATGATTTTATCGATAAAGACCATATAGAATATGCCAAATTGTATGACTATGGCATCCACCTACCAAGGATTCTTTTAGAATCTGATGATGCAAAGAAAGCCAACGAGGAAATCGATGAGATAGCCGCTAGAATTAAGGAAAAATATGAGGACCATAAGAATGATATAGAAGGTAAGGAGATAGGGGCTTATGCCACATTTTCTGTTTATGAAGATGAGAAGGTCCTAAGCATAATGATTGAAAATTACGATATTTGGAGTGGGGAATTTATACGCTATAAGGTCTTTAACTTTTCCCTTCCTGATGGCAATTTCATTAGCGATGATGAGTTAATGGCAGATTTGGGAGTGAGTAAGGATCAGATTTTACCTATGGTTGAAAATTCCTTGCGAGAAGACCAGGCCCTTTATACAAGCATCTATTATAGAGATACAACCGATTATTCCTACATTTATAACCCAAGTAATTACACAGGTTTGGTTTTAAATGACTTATGGGACAATTACGAAAATAAGAACGGTCAAATCTATATAGATGAAGTTGGAAAACCTACTTTTCTTTTTGATCAATATAAAAGCTCACAAATGGGATACTGCTCACCAATTTTAAAGCTAACTACAAATGCTTTTGACCAAAATCCTATTTCTGACGAGTATATAAAGATGGCTAGAAAGTTTGGAATAGACCCAAATGATGATAAGTATAAGGCCTTTATGATTTATCTCGGAGGAGCTGTGGATGAGGATAGCTTAAAAGATACCTTAGAAAAGCTTGATGTTTGGACAAGTAACTTATTTAATTATAAAGATCCAAGTATGCTTGTAACCATCAAAGAGAGCCAAGTAGGCGATCTGCCTTACCTAATAGGTGAAGAGTGCTATTTGTTAATCCCTAAATATAAAAATGCATCAGTTGCTCTTAAGGAGCTAGAAATATCAGAAGATGGAAAACAAAAAGAAGTGGATAATATTTACCTAGACACAAATGCTTGTTGCGGCCCAACTTTTATTTGCCAAAATATGAGTGACCTAGGTCCAAATGGAAAAATTACCATAAGATATAGGGATGATGTCTATGAGTTTTCGCCTTCACTTAGTATGAAGGATGGGACAATGATTCTTCCAGATGAAGTTTTAAATGGAGAAGAAGTATTTGATTGGTCTAAACAAATACAAAATGAAGCATATTCACCTACGATGTATGATATAATGCGATCTTTGATAAGGGTAGGTTAATATATCAAATTTCAAACAAAAGTATAAATTTATGCAAAGTAAATAATTATTAAAAAATAAGCGGAGGAGTTTTAAATAAAATAAAGCCCTCCGCCTTTTTTTGTTTCTACTAAAATTAAATCTTTAAGGTAAGATAATTTTAAGATAATAGAGGTTCATTAAGCTAACAATGCAGGCAATATAAGGGATTTTTAGGAGAAAGTTATGAATTGGATTAATTCTTTTGAACTTATTTGTTATTTTATAGTTTTAATTTTACTTTTAGATATTATTAAAAATAAATCTTATAGGGAACTTGGACTCTTGATATCTGGAGCCCTAGCTGGTTTTTCCTTAGAGCTATTGGCAGTGAGACTTACAGATATCTACCATTACAGCAATGATTTTTACATAAGCATTGGGTTTTCACCCTACCAATTTCCTTTTTTTGGAGGGCTCATGTGGGGTGGGATAAGTGTCGTTGCCCTAAGGATAGCCAAGAAGTTTTCACTTAGTAACATTATGACAGCCTTATTAAGCGGATGGCTTATTGTGAGCATGGACTTGCTTTTAGATGTAGTGGCAATTAGGCTAGATGGAGGTTTCTGGGTTTGGGATGGTCGTCCTATAAATCTAGATATCAACCATCATATGTTTATGTCTGTAATTTGGGTAAATTTTTTGGGCTATATGTTCGAAGTGCCTTCAATTATTTACATGACTTTAAAAAGTTGGGAGAAAGATCATAAAGATGAGAAGATGAAGTTATCAAGGTCAATTTTAATCGGCTTTGGAGGAGTAGCTTTTGTAGGAGTTAGTAGCTATATTTCATTACTTTTAAATAAAATCACTGATGAATGGTTTGCTTATTTAGCCTTTCTAGCTATATGGATATTTGTTTTAATGAAATTATTAGCTTATCTAATGAATAAAAGAAAAGATATAATCATAAGCCATAAAAAAGACTGGACTGTAATCATATTTTGGTTTTGTATCTACACCTATTGTATTGGTGGATTATTTAAACTAGGGATAATACAGGAGCTTCCACTTTATGGAATATTTTCCTTTATTTTATTTATTTTGACAATTGTTTTAGCAATCGTGGAAATAAAAGATAAGTCTAAAGCTTTAAAATAATATGGTTTTAAATGGAGGATCTAATGGGAGAAATTATAGAGTTTCCAGCCTATAAAGAAGCAAAGGAAAAAATCACTAAACTTAAAAAAACTTTAGCAGATTTAGTTTATAAGAAAGACAATCTACAATTTGTAATCTGTGAAAATATCAAAACTCAATATATGCTTAATTTTGGAAGTCTTGAATACAATCTTTATAAGGCCTACTGCAAATACCACCGCCTAAGGAGATAGAAAGAGATGATTCAAGCAAAAAAGAACCGCCAAGAAAGCATAGATATTGAAACTATTGAAAAAGACCTGGACGATGAATTTGCTGAATATAAAAGGGTCTTAGATCGAAAAATATCCGACATGAAAGAAGCCTTAAAACGTTCAGAAATGGACTTTTTAACTGATGAAGAAGAAATTTTAATTAAAAGTCTATACAAGAAGATTGTAAAAAAGATTCATCCAGATATAAATCCCGCTATTACAGAAGAGGAAAAAGAGTTTTTCTATAAGGCAACTGATGCTTATAAAAACGGAGAATTGATGACTCTTCAAATAATTTATGATATTGTTATTTCTAATGAAGACCCAGATAAAGAAGCCTTGTCTGATAAAGCTTTGAAAGATGAAGTAAAAAGGCTAGAGGGACTTATAGGAAAAATTCAAAAAGATATAGATTTAATCAAGTCCCAGCCGCCTTATACCTGGAAAGAATTTGTAGAAGATAAAAATAAAAGAGCAGATAAGCTAAAAGAATTGAAAAGTAATCTAGAAGCTTATGAAGAAGCTATAAGAACTCAAGAAGAATATATAAAAGATTTAATGAGGGATATACATGAGTGATTTAATAAAAAAAGATGAGGCTGGCCTTCTTGATTATCTTATAAATAAGGAAACGGGTCTAGACTTACCAAAACCTTTTGAAAGAGACATTTATCTTTTTGAAACCTATGTGGCAGGAACAAGTCATATTCCAGATATCGAAGCCATAAGCTCAAAATTAGAAAAGGATGATCGCTTGGTATTTTATCGTGAGGTTGAAAATGAAGCAGATCCTCAAGCAATACGTATAGAAACTTTAAATAAGGAAAAAATTGGCTATGTCCCACGCCAAGATAATGTCATCTTTTCTAGATTGATGGATGCAGGCAAGGAACTTTTTGCAAGAGTAATCGATAAAGAAATGAGAGGTAAGTGGCTTAAGATGAGTATTAAGATATTTCTACATGAATCATAGAGGATAAGATGTATTGCAATAATGAATGGCTTTGGCCTAATATATGTATTATGGATAGTCATAATTTTGACTTTGAATTAATTAAAGGAGATCACTGCTTTATAATATGCCATCATATAAAAGATAAGAAATTATTAGAAAAGTTAATAAATAAAATTTTAAGCACAAATTATAGATACTTTAATGTATTTGGAGAGAAAGCAAATATTTGGAGAAGATTAATCTCTAAAAAGGCAAAAGGAGAAATAGAAATAGAGTCAAGCCAAATAGATAGGCTTAAGATGGTATATGACCTTGCAATGATATCAAGTCTAAAACCAAAGTCTATAAACCATGTGATATCAGATGATGAATATTTTACTGAATACCTAGTAGAAGATTTAGATAATATTTTTTCAGGCAAAAGTCTATTTACTCCTTCTAATTGGAAAAAAATTAGAGATGGATTTGAATTTACATACAATAATAAGGATGCTATAATTAGTGTTGATAATGATATTATGCTAGGTTATTTAGGGGATGAAAAAGTATTTGATCTTCTAGGGGAAAGCATCATATCTGACATATTTGATGGAAAAAGTTTTGCAGAAATCTGGCCAGAAGTTTCAAAGATGGCTAAATAATTTACTTAAATTACTAAAATAATTTTTGCAAATAAATAATAAAGAAACTCATAATTTATAAATTTAAAATAGGGAGAGATAGATGGTTAAGATTAGGAAAAGAAATTTATTATTGATAGCAGGCCTAGTTTGGTTTATGGCGGGTTTTAATGTTGCGAGAATTGGGATTATTGCTTATAGGTCTATCGATCATGTTTGGTATTTATATTGCCTAAGTCTTGTTGTTTTTATGGTTTTTGGTAGTATGTTTTTAAAAATGACTAAAAATCATACGAATAGAATTATGGCTTATGATGCTTATATGCCTTTTTGGAAGTTTTTTGATAAGAAATCTTATTTGATTATGGCTTTTATGATGACCTTTGGGATTGGGCTTAGGGCTTCTGGTCTAGCCCCAGATTTTTTTATAGGATTTTTCTATACTGGATTGGGCTTTGCACTAGCTTTGGCTGGCATTGTTTTTATTAAAAATTATTTTGTATATGGTAAATAAAATTAGAAATGGCTCTTAGGATGAGAAATCTTAAGAGTCATTTTTAGTTAGAATTTAATAAAAACCAATTTACCTTACTAAAATCAAGGTATAATAATGTTGATAATAAGTATCAGTTTATAAGATGTTATAATGTGATGAGGTTGTGATATGAGTATAACTTATAAATTAGCAGCATACCTTGTAAGGATGCTTGGTGTTAAAAAAATGTTTTTAAAAAATAAAGAACAGATGCTTGAGTATGCAAGGGGAGAAAATGCAAAGGAAGTATTTGTATTAGATAAGGCATTGAAGAGAGCTCATAGGAAAAATTATCATCTTATTGAAAAAGAGGTGATGGGCTATAGGCTAATTGCATATCAAAAAAATGAAAATCCTGCTGAAGATGCTGTTCTTTATCTGTTTGGTGGGGGAATGATTACTCAGCCTAATAAATTAGATTTTTATTTGGCAGAAAGAATCATGGAAAAAACTAATAAGGATGTGTGGTTTTTATTTTATCCTCTTTGTTCAGAAGATGTAAAAGTAGATAAGACTTATGAGGTATCTTTAAGGGCTTATGGTGTAATGACAAAAACTTATAAGGCAGAAAATATAAGTGTTCTCGGGTTTTCATCAGGGGCTGATCTTGCCATTGGGATTTTTTTACACAATAATGCTTTGGGTAGGCCTTACCCTATGCCAGGGAAAATAATATCTGTATCTCCAGGAGGAATTCCTGACCTAAACTTACCTGAAAATAAGGAAATATGGGAAAAAGTAAATGGGCTTAAGTCTAAAGACGTAATGGTAGAGCCTACATATCTAATAACTGCAAGGGAAATCTTAAAGGGTGATAAAGACTTGCCTGAATATATGCTTGATGGGACTAAGGGAGATTTTTCTGGATTTCCAAAGATATATTTTTATTATGGGTCAGATGAATGCTTATATGCCTATGCAGATGAGTTTAAAAAAGTAATGGATGCCTATGGAGCCTCCTATGAAATTATTGTTGGCGAGGGCATGTGCCATTGCTATCCTTTGGTGAGATTTTTTAAAGAAGGTAGGGAGGCCCAGGATGAAATAATAGAATTACTGAAGTATTGAATTTATATTAGTACAAAGGCGATTACGGAAGTCTTTAAGGAGTGTCTTAATGTTAGTAATTGAATTAATTATCCTATGCCTAATATTTTTTGGCCTATGTTTTTTAGGGACGGGTACAGATGAGAAAAATTTAAAAAACTATATGTCTTATCCAGATGAGGCACAAGCAAAAGTTAAAGAAATAATTGATTATCAAGGAAAATTTAAGGACAGAAGTAAAGTATCAACATTTATAGGGAATTTTATAATATTTTCTATTTTATTTTTCATTCTTGGCTTAAAAATACGACAAGCTAGCTTTATGAAAAACTTTATAGCCTTATCAATTTTAGGTCAAGGTCTGAATCTTTTTGACCTAATCATAATTGACCTCTTGTGGTGGAGAAATACAAAAAGAATTAGATTTACAAAAATCCCAGAAAAAAGTCTTTATCAAAACCCAAAGAAACACATAGAAGCTTTTTTAAGGGCCTTGCTTATGTATTTTCTTATATCCCTAATAGATGGATATATTTTGACTTTATTTTAAAAAGGTGGAAGTATGAAATTCCTTACTTACGGAAATAAAGATAATAAGTCACTCCTATTTATCCATGGTCTAGCATCAAGCGCTAACTTGTGTTTTGGAGGACTTTTGCCTTATTTAAAAGAATATTATGTGATTTTAGTAGAACTTGATGGGCATTGTCAAAGTGACTTAAATGACCTAGAAAGTATGGAAAAAGAGCTTTTTATAATAGAAAATTATATACTAAAAGACCTAAAGGGAAATTTATATGGTCTCTGTGGCTTTTCTATGGGAGGGACTCTTGCAGTAGATTTAATTAGTAGGGGAAATATCAGGGTTAAAAAAGTCTTACTAGATGCTCCAATAACCGCAGAATTGGGCCGGAAGGCATATCCTTTTACTCAGGCATTTATTATAGGAACATACATGATCAAAAAATCAATTCCAATTCCTAAATTTATGATTGATTGGCTTATGGGAAAAGATAATGATAGTGTAATTGAAATGACTTATAAAAAGATAAGTAAAAAATCAATTAAAAATGTGTGTAAGTATATTTTCCATTATCAAATAAATGAGAATTTAAGAAACTTTCATAAGCCTGTCTTATTTTGGCGAGGAAGCCAAGAGCAAGTCCCAGAAATTAGCCAGGACAATTTAATGAAATATTTACCACAGATGAATGTGGAAATATTTGAAGGAATGGGACACGGACAATATTTACACGAGCATCCAGCAGCCTATGCGAAAAAATTAAAAGCATTTTTGAAAGATTAAGGAGATTTATGAAATATTTTAATAAAGAATATTATAAGCATCTAACAATAAGGACAAGTGAATCGGGACTTGTATTGGACGATGAAGAAAAAATGGCTTTGGGTTTAGAAAATGACTATAGAAGAAACTAGACAATTTTATAAAGATTATGATGACCTATGTGACTGTGCTTATTGCAAAAATTATATGAAAGATGTAAAGAAAGCCTATCCAGACCTGGATGCTTACTTAGATAAGCTTGGAATTGATATAGAAAAGCCCTGGGAAACTCTGCCAGGAGAGGTTGTTGGTGGTATGATTGAATATCTAGGAGCCCAGTATATTCTTATTGGAAATAAAAGTGATTTTAATAAGGCAAAGCTTGGCGAACTAACAATAGACCTTGCAAAATCTTTCCCAGATCCTGGTTTAGCTTGCGAATATTATGTGATAGAAATTCATCCAATAAAATTACAGTGGATAGTAGAAGGAGAAATATGAAAAAATTTTTTAAAGAATTTTCAGAAATAAATGGCGATTACATTGAAGAAATCCCAGGGCAAGCCCGTTTTGCCTACGGTATATCCGATATGGATGACCTTTTTGAGATAGAAGATATCATCAAATACGATGGATTCTATAAGGGATCTCTAATAAGATTTTATGATTACCAAACAGGGGAAGTTTACTTGCCGTTTGAACAAAAAGAAAATATAGCCTACGGGAGGCCAATTTATATAAGAAATATTTTTTACATCTTGCAAGTAGACTTTAATGAAGGTCTTGCAAATATTTATAAGTATAATCCGGGGAAAGTTTTAGAAAAAATCTTTGACTACAAAATCAAAGACTTATCAACCTATAATCTTGAGCTTATAGGAAATGACCTCCATCTAATAAGCCAAGATTCTGACAAGTTTGACATTTATTATCCTTATAGGAAGACTCTTAAACTTGCCGAAAACGAGTCAGCTCTTTTGATAGATGATGGTAAGGTTTATATTAATGCTTGGATTGAAGAGGGTTGGGATGAGGAAAATGATATAGCAAGTGAAGATTATTCCTATTATGATAAGCTAATCATAAAAGACTTGGAGTCAAATATTATCGATGAAAGGGTTGGAAATCTCCACCAAGGACAAGATGGGACTTGGTGGCTTGCTTAAAATAGAAAATAATTTTTAAAAGTACAAGGCATGAGGTCTTGTATTTTTTTATCTAAAAATAAGCAAAGAAAAATCCCCAGAATCTGAACTGACCCCCAATAGTTAGACCTAAAAACTAACTAAAGGAGGTCAGTTCACATATAAGGAGATTTTATGATTTTATATTTTTCAGCAACTGGTAATAGTGAGTATATTGCAAGAAACCTAGCTGTTGAGCTTGATAATTTAGCTATAGATTTATTTACATATATTAAAGAAGGTAAGAGTGGGATATTTGACAGTGATGAACCTTTTGTATTAGTGTCTCCTACATATTCTTGGAGGCTACCTAGGTTTTTATCAGAATTTTTGACTACTTGCACCTTTAAGGGGTCTAGGGATTTTTATGTGGTTATGGATTATGGGGATTCTTGCGGAAATGCCTATAAGTATATAGAAAAAGATATGGATAAGCTAGGCCTAAATTTTATGGGCCTTTATAGCATCAAGATGCCAGAAAATTGCATCATGCTTTTTGACCTAGATTCTGATGATCTTAATAAAAAAATAATTGCTGATGGCCTTAGAGAAGTAGGAAAAATTTCTTCTTACATAAAAACCAAGCAAGCCTTCCCTAAGAAGGGAGTTGGCCTTGTTGGTAAATTTCAGTCAAGTATCATAAATCCTATTTTTTCAAGTTTATTGTTAAGGATAAGAAATTCTATGCGACTGACAAGTGCATATCTTGCGGGCTTTGTTCTAAGGCCTGTGTTTTAAATAATATAAGCTATAAGGATGGCAGACCGGTTTGAATGGTAGATGCATTCATTGCTCTGCTTGTATTTCAAAATGCCCTAGGAGTGCTATAGAATATGGCAAGAAAACTAGAGGAAAGAAAAGGTATTTATTAAATAAATTACTAGATAATAAGAATCAAAATAACGATATAAAATGTAAATAGTTATATGTTTATTTTTAACTTATATAAAACAATGTTTAGTTATGGTAGAGCTTCCTAGACTAGAATTTTTTAGAAGACCGTTTGTCAAAAAAATACCAAATTTTATCAAATCATGATTAATTTATCTGGCGCAGGGTATATATAAAATATCTAACTTATAACTAATTATGTCTTATGATAGACTTAGATAATAAATTTTAATTTAATCCAAGGAGGATATATGAAACTATTTGATTTTACAAATAAAGAACAAGAAGAGATTAAAGAAGGACTATCAACTGCAGAAATAAGCGATAAGGAAGCAGGTCAAAAGATATTAGACTTAGTGCCAGAAGAATGGATTAAGAAAATTCCATTTTTTGTAAGAAGCCACTCTACAACAAAAACTATTGAAAGAATTGAGGCTGAATATCCAGACCTTTACGAAGTAGCCAAGAAGCCAGGCGAACTTCCAGAAAAAGAAGGTGAAGAATTAAGAAAGATAATTACAGATATATTTAAGGAAAAGATGGAAAAACATAATATTAAATAGATTTACTTGTTAAATTTTAATAAGATAATGGTAGAATATTAAGCCAATAATTATGGCATACAAATAGCATCTAGGTTTACTGGATGCTCAGACTTTAGATAAAGTAGATGAAAAAATACATATTCATCTACTTTTTCTATGCGATAAACCCATAAATCAAGCCATCTGTGGGTATAAATATACTAAAGATGGAGGAAGTTATGCTACATAAAAACGAAAAGAATAATACTGAGCAAGTTCAAATGGTATCAGTAGAACAACTAGTCCCAAAAGATCACATATTAAGAAAAATAGATAAATACATAGACTTTAACTTCATATACGACCTAGTAGAAGATAAATACTCACAAACAACAGGTAGACCAAGTATCGACCCAGTAGTATTAATAAAACTTGTAATCCTACAATACTTCTTCAACATAAACAGCATGAGACAAACAATAAGAGAAGTAGAAGTAAGCATAGCTTATCGTTGGTTCTTAGGACTTGACTTCTACGATAAAGTCCCACACTTTTCAACCTTCGGAAAAAACTATTAAAGAAGATTGAAAAATACAGACAAATTTAATCAAATATTCGAAAACACCTTAGACCAAGCAATGACCTATGGATTTGTAGACACAAAAATACAATTTATAGACTCACCCCATGTAAAAGCCAATGCCAACAGATATAAAAACCAAAAAGCAAAAATAAAGAAAAAAGTAAAATCATATCAAAGAAAACTAGAAAAAGAAGTAAATGAAGATAGAAATAACAATGGCAAGGATGACTTTGATTACCTAGAATGTGAGATAATAGAAGAAAAAGAAATCACCCAATTAACAACAGATCTAGAAAGTGGACTATTCTATAAAGGAAATCATAAGGAAGTATTTACCTACTCAATCCAAACATCATATGATAAAAATGGCTGGATATTAGGATACAAAGCCTATCCAGGAAACCTACACGACTCCACAACTTTCCCATCATACTTCAAAGAAAAACTAGAAAAATATAAACCAGAAAAAATAGTAATGGACGCAAGATACAAAATACCAGCAATAGCAAAAGAACTAATAGAAAAAGGAATAATGCCAGTCCTACCATATACAAGACCAAAAGAAAAAGCTGATAAAGAACCATTCTATCCAAAACAATATAAATATGACTAAACAAATGACTGCTACATATGCCCAGAAAATAAAATCCTAATCTATTCAACAACCAATCGAGAAGGCTATAGAATATATCAAAGCAAGAAAAGTTTATGTGAAAACTGCCCATCTTTAAGTAAATGCACAAAAAGTAAAAGCAAAGTAAAAGTAATAATTAGACATATCTGGCAAGAATACATAGACTATTGCGAATGGTACAGATTAACCAAAGCAGGAAAATCTGAATACAAGCAAAGAAAAGAAACAATAGAAAGACAATTCGGAAGTGCAAAAGAATACCATAGCTTCAGATATACCAACATGATGGGCAAAGCTAAAATGAGTATGAAAGCGGCACTAACTTTTGCGTGTTTAAATATGAAAAAACTAGCAAAATTGCTAGATAGATTAGAGGTAGATGGAGGTGATTTCCCTCCATTTACAAAAACATTCACTCTATTATTTGAAAAAATAATATATTTTAGAATAAAGATGGAAAAAGCGTCGAAAGGCCCAGTTTATTAGTGGATTTGTCAAGCTATGAGATAACACATAAGATATCTTATATAAATTATATTATAATGAAAGGAAAAAAGAAGATGGAGAATATATTTTAAGGCTAGGTAGAAATTACTGAGAATTATTACAAATTATATAATTTATTTTAAAGCTTTATGATATAATAATATTGAAATTTGTTTATTAGATAAAGGGAAAGTTATAATTGATTCTATATAAAATAACGATTTCCTATCTCTAAATACTATGGGAAAATTGAAAATTTTTATTAAGTAAAGATTATTATTTTAAGAATTGATAGTTTAAGTGGGTGAATTATGAATTATAAATACTTATGGGCTAAGAAAAATAGAGTGAAGAACCAGCCAGCATGGCTTCCATTGATGGTGCACTTAGAGGATACAAGTAAGGTATGTGCACTTCTTTATGATAGATGGCTATCTCAAGGAGTTAAGGATTTTTTGATGAATGCAGTTGTAACAGATGAGGAAGATAAGGATGAACTATTAATAAAACTATGTAAGTTTTTGGGGGCTAGTCATGATCTTGGCAAGGCTAGTCCTATTTTTCAAGTGAAAAAATCTTTTAATGGAGACAAGGAACTTGATAATCTAATATTAGAAAATCTTATCAAATCTGGATTTAAAGATCTTGATAAGTATGCTTTGGAAAATAAGGAGAATATTGCCCATAATTTAATCAGTCAATATTTATTAAGTAAATTTGGAGTTAACTTATGTGTATCTAATATTGTTGGAGCTCACCATGGCAAGCCTATCTTAGAGAAAGATGCAGAAATATGCAAATCATTTACTTCAAGCATTTATCAATATGATAATTTAGACTCAGATGAAGCAAAATTTTGGGATGGAATACAAAAAAACATTTTCAATTGGTCACTTTCTGAGGCTGAATTTGTTACCCCGTCAGATTTACCTTTAATTTCTCAACCTGGTCAAGTGATTTTATCTGGCTTACTAATAATGGCAGATTGGATCTCGAGTAATGAAAAATTCTTCCCTCTAATTTTCGTAGATCAAATTGAAACAAAAGATGATAGAGTAGAAAATGGTTTTGCAATGTGGATTAATGATAGGGCAGAAAATTGGGAGCCAGATCCTTATAAATATGGCTTATATAAAAGTAGGTTTAAATTTATTGATGAACCTAGAGACGCTCAGCGTAAGATTTCAGAAGAAATACACAAGATTGACAATCCTGGAATAGTGATTATAGAGGCGCCTATGGGATTGGGAAAAACCGAAACAGCTCTTATAGCAGTTGAAGATTTAGCTCAAAAAACAAATAGAACAGGTATGTTTTTTGGTCTGCCTACCCAGGCTACTTCTAACGGGATTTTCAGTCGTGTTAGAGGTTGGCTAGATCATATAGAAGGTGAAAAATCTTTAAGACTTATACATGGAAAAGCCCAACTAAATGATGAGTTTTCGAAACTTCCAAAGTCTAGGAATATCCATGGAGAAGATGGAGTTGGTGTTAATGAGTGGTTTGCTGGTAGGAAAGTATCGATTTTGGATGATTTTACAGTTGGAACCGTAGATCAAATCCTTTTGGCAGCTTTAAAGCAAAAACACCTAATGCTAAGACATCTAGGTCTATCAAATAAGGTTGTTGTAATCGATGAAGTCCATGCCTATGATGCATATATGTCTGTATTTATGTATAGGGCTTTGAGATGGTTGGGGGCTTATAAAGTTCCAGTTATTATTTTATCAGCAACTTTACCAATTTCAAAAAGAAATGCACTCTTAGAGGAATATATGATTGGTGCGGGTCTCGGTTATGGACTACTTCCAAAACCAGTTGGTTTCGGAACAAATGAAGCCTATCCACTTTTAACTTACAATGACGGATCAACTATAAAACAGTTTGCTGATTTTAAGAAAGAAGCAGGAAAAGATTATCAGATAATAAAAAAATCTAAAGAACAAAGTGAAGACATAGTTGGCTTAATCAAAAAAATGACACCTGAAGGTGGAGTTGTAGGTGTGATTGTAAATACTGTTAGGAAGGCCCAGGGCTTTGCAAAAAAATCTATAGAAGAATTCGGCGAAGATAGGGTTGAGCTTTTACATTCGTCTTTTATTGCAACTGATAGGTACAAAAAAGAAAAAGAATTGATAGATACTATTGGAAATAAAGGAAATAGGCCTGACTTTAAAATTATAATAGGAACCCAAGTTATAGAACAATCTCTAGATATAGATTTTGATATATTAATTACTGATCTTGCCCCAATGGATTTGATCCTTCAAAGAATGGGAAGACTACACAGGCATGATGAAACAAAAAGACCAGATAACCTCAAAAATCCAATTGTTTATGTTTTAAATTGTGGAGGTTATGATTTTGATGAGGGAAGTAGTTTTATATATTCTCCTTACATTTTATTTAGGACTGAATACTATTTGCCAGATAAGATCAACCTGCCAAATGACATCTCCCATCTTGTCCAGCTGGTTTATTCTGATGGGGATTTGGTGTTAGAAGAAGAGCTTAAAAAAATATATAAAAATTATAAAAAAGTAAACGATAAAAGAATATTAGATAAAGTAGAAGAAGCGAGTGATTATAGGATTGACATACCAGAAATTGATTACATTGAACCAGACTTTAATATTCATGAATTGTTTACCAATTCAGAAAGTATAGTTGAGCTTTCTGATATAAAAGCTGGGGGAAAAGTGCGTGATAGTGTTGATTCTGTAGAAGTGATCGCATTAAAGAAATGTGAAGGTGGTTATGAATTTTTTGATAAACCAGGTCTTTTAAATTCATCTGACAATAATACAGCTATAGAAATTGCAAAAAGAACCATAAAATTACCAAATTCTGTTTATTATAATAAAGATAATGGGTATATAATTGACAAGGTGATAGAAGATTTGGAAAAATATTACCTTGAAAATTTATCTAACCGGGACAACCAAGCTTGGCTTAAAAATTCTTTGGGGATAATATTTGATTTAAATAATGAATTTAGTCTAGGGGATAAGGTTTTACTTTATGATAAAAAATTTGGTCTACTCGTAAAAAAGGAGGAGCAAAATGAGTGAATTTAACCTGATTGATGAAGCCTGGATATCTGTCGTAACTGATTATAAGGGAACAACGAAACTTGTAGGATTGAGGGAATTTTTCCAAAATTGCCATAACTATTTGGACTTGGCTGGAGAAATGCCAAGCCAAAATTTTGCAGTAATGAGATTTTTACTAGCAATCCTTCACACAGTTTTTTCAAGATATGATGCTAATGGAAATTCTTATGAATTTATAAAACTAAATGATAAGATGCTGCAGTTAGAACCTATCTTAAAAGAAGATGAATCAAAATATAGAAGAAAATTGATGGAAACATGGGAAAAACTTTGGAAGGTAGGAGAGTTCCCTAAAGTTGTAATAGACTATTTAGATTGTTGGTAAGATAGGTTTTATCTTTTTGATGATCAATTCCCTTTTTATCAAGTAAAAGAAGATTTTGTAGGAAAATGTGTGTTATATAATCAAAAACAATCTACAGACAAAACAGGTCAAATATCATTTAAAACAATTAATCGTTTAATATCTGAAACTAAAGATAATACAGCGATATTTTCTATGGTTAATGATGAAGAAAATCCATTTAGAGACAAGTTAACAAATGCCCAATTAACCAGATGGATAATTAACTTTATGGGTTATACAACAACTCCAGACAAAATTAAAATAAAATCATTCGAAGAAATCAATAACATTGAAAAATATGATGGTCATAAGGGGTGGCTTTATTCGATAGGTGGCTTGCATTACAAAACTGATAATTTATTTAAAACCTTACTACTAAATCTTGTTTTAGTTCATCCAAGCAAAAAGTTTATAACTGCTATACAAAACCCAGCATGGGAATATTCTCCAGAAGAAAATATTAAATTTTATTTAAGTGCTAGAAAAATAGATAATCTAGCAAGATTGTATACAGATTATAGTCGAGCTATGAGAATATCTGAAAAAGAGGATAAATATGGTAGATATCTTGAAATAATTCAAGTACCGATTTTAGATAAAAAATATAGTTTTTTAGAATGTATGACTATTTGGGAAAATATAGGCAAAAAAGGTAATGATGAGTTTGCCCCAAAGGAAAATAATTCTTTTGAATCTTTATGGCGTAACTTTGGTATGATATTTAATAAAAATGTGTCAGATAATAAATACAAAACTCCATATATTATTGATTGGATGGGTAAAATATCTGAATTAATTGATACTTCTAAAGTAAGATTAGTTGGCCTAGGAATCAAGAGTGATAGTACTGCTTCTAATACTATGAAAAATGAAATGTACGATGAGCTAAGAATAAATTATGAAATATCAGCAGATTGTTCTGATCAAGGCCGGGTTTATAGAATTAATCAAGCAATAGAAAATACAAAAAAATTTATAGATGACGATTACATTGAGTTCGTAGAAATAATTTTAAGGCTTAAAAAGGTTGATAACAAAATAGTTAAATCTGAATTAAATAACTATTTAGAGTCTTTGTATTTTAATATCGATAAGCCTTTTAAAGATTGGCTAAGTTCCATTGAATATGACGTAAATAAAGATGAAAAAATAGAAGAATGGTTTAAAACTTTTAAAAAGATAGTTATGAAAGAAGTTAATCAGATTTGTGTAGATTTAACTAGTGAATACTTTCTTATACAGGAAATTAAAGTTGATAATAAAAAACAAAATAAAAATATTGCACTAGCTTTAAATGATTTAATGATAAAACTGAATAAATTATAAGGGAGGTATAGATGGAAGATTCTAAATTATATATATATGGGGAAACGGCAAAGATTTTAAGGAAACTTGACAATAATAGAGAAGATCCTAGTATTAAGGCCATCTTTGCTAATATTAGAAATTCTATTAATAATGATTCATCTGTTAATATGGATACCTTGGCCTTTGTTTTTCAAAATATTTCAGAAGAACTTTTGGGCTTCAGTAAAAATCTAAATGACTATGAAAAGGCAATCCTAACAGCTGTTCAAATGTATGCCCTCCACCAACAAGCCAAGTCCGATTCAGTTTTGAAAATTGATTATAAAGAAGGTGAGAGAAGGCAAAACTTAGGCGATTCTTTAAACTCAATGAGAAAAAATAATGATGAAGATAAGTCCATAGATAGAAGATTTAATGCCATGATTACATCAAGTAATTTTGAAGAATTAAGCCACCACCTAAGGCAGATGATAAAACTTTTAAAGGCCAAATCAGATGCTAAAGTTGACTATGCCAGCCTTGCTGATGACCTCTATTGGTTTTTGAAAAATCAAAGAGAAGGGCTCAAAATAAAATGGTCAAGATCTTATTATAAAAACAATAAAAAAGAAGGGAACGATAAAAATGCAAAACAAAATTAAGGACAGACTATTTCTAGATATTCACGCTATCCAAACAGTACCACCAGCAAATATCAATAGGGATGATACAGGCAGTCCAAAAACTGCCCAATACGGGGGAGTGACTAGGGCTAGGGTTAGCTCTCAATCTTGGAAAAGAGCCATGAGATTATCATTTCCTAAGGAATTACAAGGTGTTAGAACAAAAAGAATTTTGAGATTATTTGAAGATCAATATACTAATAAAGGTATTAGTTTTGATAAAGATGTAGAAAATGACATGATTTTTTTAATAGAATCTTTGGGATTTGGAATAAAAGAGTCAAATGGCGAAACTATATTGGATGTATTATTTATGTATAGTAATAAGCAAATAAACGAAATAATTGATTATTATATAGACAACAAAGAAAAAATATCTGTTTTAGGCAAGGCTTATTACGAAGAAATTCAAAAACTAGAAAGTAAACAAAAAAAAGATATTAGAAAAGAAGCGTGGAAAAAAATTTCAAATGATAATAAAAAAGCAATTAATGAAATAAATAAAAATTTAGAACAGATATTAAAAACTAATAATTCAGTAGAGACTTATTTATTCGGAAGAATGCTTGCAGCAAAAAAAGACCTAAGTGTGGACGCATCTAGCCAAGTAGCTCACGCTATATCAACCCATGCTATTCAAAGTAAATTTGACTTTTTTACAGCTGTTGATGACCTGGCTCCAGAAGATAATGCGGGTGCTGGCATGCTTGGTACAGTTGAGTATAACTCATCAACCCTATATCGTTATGCAAATATAGCTATCCATCAATTTTACGAACAAATTGGTGAGAAAAGAGAAACTATAGAATATACTAAACTTTTTGTAAAGTCTTTCGTTAAATCCATGCCAACAGGTAAGATAAATACCTTTGCTAACCAAACTCTACCACAAGCTATAGCTGTAAGTCTAAGGTCTGACAGGCCATTAAGTATGGTAAGTGCCTTTGAAGAGCCAATCAAATCAGACAATGGTTATGTAGATAAGTCAATAGAAAAACTTTTTGCCGAATACACAAAATACGACAAAATCCTAAATAAACCAGTCTTTACAGCCTACCTAATTTTAGGCGACACAGAAGTAAATGAGATAGGAAAGTCAGAATCAAGCCTAAATGACCTCCTAGAAGATTTGGGAGCAGAGATAGCAAAAAATATAGAAGACTAGGTGATATTAGTGAAAACTATATTATTAAAACTAACAGGCCCTATGCAGTCATGGGGGACTTCATCTCGTTTTGAAACAAGGACTAGCGATTATTATCCATCAAAATCGGGAATAATCGGGGTAATAGCCGCAAGCCTAGGTTATGGAAGGGATGAAGATGAAAAAATACAAAAACTTAATGACCTTGATTTTGCCGTGAGGGTTGACCAAGAAGGAGTCCTAAAAAAAGATTACCATATAGCAAGAAAAGTAAAGCTAAATGGAGATATAGACAGGACTTATGTAACATACCGTTATTATATGGAAGATGCTGTATTTATTGTGGCAATTTCACACGAAGATGATAAATGGATGAATGAAATATATGAAGGTTTAAAACACCCATATTTTCAACCTTTCATGGGTAGGCGTTCTTGTCCACTCCCAGCAGATTTTATTTTGAAAGTGAGTGATGAAGGGCCTATTGAAGCCTTAGAAAATATTAAATGGCAGGCTGCCGATTGGTTTAAAAAGAAAAATAAAAATTATCGTGCAGATATCTATGCCGATAAAGACCTTTTACCAGAAAATCCTCACACAATTAGAAATGACAGAGTTGTTTCATTTTCTCAAAAAGAACGTAAATTTGGACCAAGATTTGAAGCAAGATCTAGCATTCTTATGGCAAAAGCTGATGATGATCCACTTGACTTTTTTGAAAGTTTGGAGGGCTAAGATATGTATTTATCAAGAGTAGAAATAGATATAACTAATAGGAGAAAGATGAAAGACCTTACTCATCTAGGTTGCTACCACGCATGGGTAGAGAATTCTTTTCCAAAATTATCAAAAGAAAATCGACCTAGAAAACTATGGAGGATAGATAATATTTATAACAAATACTACCTCTTAGTCCTAAGTGAAAATAAGCCCGATATAGTAAAGCTAGAAAAATATGGAATTGAGTCCTCAGCAGGTGTTAAGAATTATGATGAATTTCTAGATTCTTTGAAGGAAGGAATGAGAGCGAAATTTAAAATAAAATTAAATACGGTAAGAGCCTATAAAGATGAGAAAAATCCTACTAAGCGTGGACGTATTATGCCAGTTCCTAATGAGGAATTAAACGAATTCTTAATCGATAAGGCAGCAAGAAATGGCTTTGAAGTAAAGCTTGGTGAATTTGAGATAAGGAAGATAGATAAAGAATATTTTATGCATACTGATAAAAATGAAACAAAAAAATCTAGAAAAAACCTTGTAAGTGTGACCTATGAAGGCCTACTCACTATTACAGATTTAGAAAAATTTAAAATAGCTCTCATAAATGGTATTGGCAAGAAAAAAGCCTATGGGTGTGGGTTTTTAACAATAATACCAGAAAAATGAAAAATATATCAGGAGCAAAAAAGACTGAGCTGACAGAACTTCCAAGAATTTCTGACAGGGTAAGTTTTATTTATGTAGAACATGCTAAAATCAATAGAATTGATAGTGCTATAACAATAAGCGATTATCGAGGAATTGTAAATATTCCTTGTTCCATGATTGGTATTTTGATGCTAGGGCCAGGAACCGAAATCAGTCATAGGGCAGTAGAAATATTAGGAGATGTAGGAACATCTATAATTTGGGTAGGTGAAAGAGGAGTAAGACATTATGCACATGGTAGAAGTTTAGCCCACTCGACTAGGTATCTTGAAAAACAAGCTAAATTAGTAACGAATAGTAGAACTAGACTAAAAGTAGCACGAAAAATGTACTCAATGCGATTTAAGGGAGAGGATGTAAGTAACCTAAGTATGCGTCAACTTCGTGGACGAGAAGGCTCTAGATTAAAACAAGTTTATAGAAAGTGGTCATCTTATTATAATGTGGAATGGAAGGGAAGAAATTATGATGTAGATAATTTTGAAGGTGGAGATCTTGCAAATCAAGCTCTATCAGCACTGAATGTATCTTTATATGGAGTCTGCCATAGTATAATAGTCGCCTTAGGAATGTGTCCTGGACTTGGCTTTGTTCATACAGGTCATGATAATTCATTTGTTTATGATATAGCTGACCTCTATAAAGCTGATTTAACAATACCTTTAGCATTTGAAATTGCGGCTAGTTGTGAGGAAGGTGATGAAATAGGTAAAATTTCAAGACTTAGTTTAAGAGATAAGATGGTAGATGGCAAGCTTATGCGTAAAATTGTGGAAGATATTCAATATTTAATGGAAATTGATGAAGAAGAGAAAATATCAATGGAAATCATCGAACTTTGGGATGACAATGATAACAATGTCAAACACGGCATAAACTATAAAGAGATATGACATGCCATTAACCGTGATAACTTTAAGAAATTCGCCAGCATCTTTAAGAGGAGATCTTACAAAGCGGATGCAAGAAATATCTACAGGAGTATATGTAGGAAATTTTAATAGCAAGATAAGGGAAAAACTAAGGGAAAGAGTCGTAGGGAGTGTGGGAAGTGGTGAGGCAACCATGACTTATGCTTATAGAAATGAAATTGGTTATAGTTTCAAAACGCACAATTCAAGTAAAATCTCAATAGATTTTGATGGAATACCCCTTGTATTTACTCCTAGAGAAATTAAAAATGATAAAGTGGATAAGAAACTTGGTTTTAGTAAAGTCTCTAAAATGAGGAAAATAAGTAAATTCGGCAATAAAGAATCTAAGAGACCTATCAAACCTTATATAATTATAGATATAGAGACAACAGGCTTAAATCCTTTGAATGATAGAATAATCGAAATTGGTGCTATAAAAATTGGAGAAGAAATTGAAGAATTTACCACTTTTGTAAAGCAAGAAGTAATACTAAGCCAAAAAATTAAAAATCTTACAGGAATAAGCGAAAAAAATATAAATGAAGGAGTGGAAGAAGAAATTGCTATTGATAGTTTTTTAGAATTTATAGGAGGCAACATCCTAGTAGGATATAATATAAATTTTGATTTAAAATTTATAAACGAAGCCTTAAGACATCAAGGAAAATCTAAGCTAACAAATAAAACGTACGATGTAATGAAGTACGTAAAAAATGACAAAATGTTTTTAAGTAATTATAAATTAGAAAATGTTTTAAAAGAATATAATATTGAAAAATCTGTTCCTCATAGAGCCTTGGAAGATGTAAAAATAATTGGAGAATTGATATTAAATCTAGATAAACTTGTAAAAAAATTAGAAAAATAAAGTGGTCAATTATATGGAGAAATATTTTTGAAAAAGGCTAAAATCAGCTGTTTTTTTAGTGTATTACCCGCACAGGCGGGGATGATCCTAATTAAGCCTATTATTTTGTTCCTTTTTTTGCGTATTACCCGCACAGGCGGGGATGATCCTATTTACTTAACTCCAGGATACTCTTAAAAAGAGTATTACCCGCACAGGCGGGGATGATCCTAGTAGTTAATAAAAGCAAGGGGGAGTAAATGAGTATTACCCGCACAGGCGGGGATGATCCTATTTTGATCCTGATGATGAGCTAGATGTTTTTGTATTACCCGCACACGCGGGGGTGATCCCCCTGTGAAGATTAAGCTTAGGACGTGCATTGCGTACTACCCGCACACGCGGGGGTGATCCTTGTCGGAGTTGTTTTAGTTTATAAATTTGGTGGTACTACCCGCACACGCGGGGGTGATCCTGTTGCACACGCTTCTCAAGGTGGCGGAAATGAGTACTACCCGCACACGCGGGGGTGATCCTAAGTATTTACCGGTTAATAAAAGTTTAAATTAGTACTACCCGCACACGCGGGGGTGATCCTATGAGGTGGTATCGCTTATCTTCTTTTCAACCGTACTACCCGCACACGCGGGGGTGATTCTAGTTTTGATATTGGTGCTTATGAACGATTAGCTATTTCTAGTTCAATCGGGCCTTAACTAGTTAATTATTTTTAAATTTATTAAGCTTTGAATTTTTGAAAGTTATTTAAGTTAAAAATACATCTTCTTATATTTTTCACTTAAAAAATATGATATAATAAATCAGACGGTAATCGATTTTTTTAATTTAGGGAGAGATTATGAAAAGATATATTAGAATTGTGGCTATGTCTTTACTTTGCGGCCTTGCATTTGTTGGATGTGGGGCTAAGGGCAATAATGCTAAGGATGTTAAAGATGAGGCTAAAACTGAGTTGGACCAAGTGAATAGGGAAGATAAGAAGGATTTGACTGTTTTTGCGGCGGCTTCTATGACTGAGTCTTTGACTGAGATTAAGGATGAGTTTGAAAAGGAAAACCCTGGGGTGAACCTTGTTTTTAACTTTGATTCCTCAGGCACTCTTAAAAGCCAAATTGCTGAGGGAGCAGCCTGTGATGTCTTTATTTCAGCAGCTTCTAAGCAAATGGATGAATTAGATCCAACTAGTGATAAGAAGGATTCTGACCTTGAGATTGATCCTGATTCACGTTTTGATCTTCTTGAAAATGAAGTGACTCTTGCTGTAAAGGAAGATTCTAGTAAAGATATCATGTCTTTTGAAGATTTAAATACTGACCTTGTTGATACAATTGCCCTAGGCAATGCTGATGTTCCTGTTGGACAATATTCTGAATCTCTTCTTAAGAACATGGGCATTTGGAATGCCATCAAAGGCAAAATTACTTTTGGGTCAAATGTTAAGGAAGTTACATCTTGGATTAGCGAAGGTGCTGTTGATTGTGGAATTATCTACTCTACTGATGCAAAGACTGCTGGTCTTAAGATTGTAGCTAAGGCTGATCCTAGCCTTTTAGATAAGAAGGTAATATATCCTGCGGCTGTTCTTAAGGATAGCAAAAATAGGGAAGATGCTGATAAGTTAATATCTTTTCTTAATAGCGATAAGGCTAGGGAAATCTTTGAAAAATATGGATTTAAACAGGCTGAATGATGGATTTATTTCCCTTATATAATTCTATAAGAATTGCAACGATTTCAACAATTTTTATATTTTTCCTAGGGATATTTTTAGCTTTTAAGATCAAAGACCTACCAAAAACTCTAAAGGGCGTACTTGATGTAATTTTGACTATGCCCTTAGTCCTTCCGCCTACAGTACTTGGTTTTTTTCTTTTAAAAATATTGGGACCAAATAATTTTTTTGGTAAATTTTTAGGAAATTTTGATATCAAACTGATTATGAATTGGCAGGCTGCAGTTGTAGCTGGAATCCTTGTCGGATTTCCTCTTATGTATAGGACAAGCAGGGGGGCTTTTGAAGCCTTTGATGAAAACTTAAGCTTTGCTGCCCAAACCCTTGGCAAATCAAATACCTGGATATTTTGGAGGATAATACTTCCTAATTGCAAGGAGGAGATTATTGCTGGAATAATTTTATCTTTTGCTAGAGCTCTAGGTGAATATGGAGCTACTAGCATGGTTTCTGGTTTCATTCCCAATAAGACTGCTACAATTTCTACCACAGTTTACCAGTTGTGGAGGATTGGCCAAGACCAAATGGCCTATAGGTGGGTTATGATCAATGTTTTAATATCCTTTGTTGTTTTGATTTCTATAAATTTATTTGAGAAAAGGAAGTCTTCCTGATGTTAGAGTGTAAGATTAAAAAAACTTTCAAAAATTTTTATCTAGATACAGATTTTGTTATGGAAGATTCAAGGCTTGGACTTTTGGGACCTTCTGGTTCAGGGAAAAGTCTGACCTTAAAGGCTATAGCAGGTCTTATTAAGCCTGATTCAGGCAAGATTATCCTTAATGGCAGGACTCTTTTTGATTCCGAAAAGAAAATTAATCTAAAAGCTCAAGAAAGACGTGTTGGCTTTCTTTTTCAAGACTATGCTTTATTTCCCAATTTTACAGTAGAAGAAAATGTAAGAACTGGCCTTAGAGATAAAAATATAGTTGATATTGAAGAAAAATTAAATGATATGAGAATCTTTCATATAAAGGATAAGTATCCGGACCAAATTTCTGGTGGTGAGAGACAGAGGACAGCTCTTTGTAGGATCCTAGTTAATAACCCTGAAATCCTTCTCCTTGATGAACCATTTTCTGCCTTGGATGAATATTTGAGGTCAGAAATTGAAGAAGAAGTCATGAATTTTATCGATACCTACAAGCTTAAAACTATTCTGGTTAGTCATAACAAGGAAGAGGTCTACAGGATATGTGAAAGTATCGTAAGTATTAGCTCTGGCAAGACTAATTGTATTAAGGATAAATCTGAGTTTTTTGAAAATCCTACAAATATTACTGAGTCTAAGCTTATTGGAATTAAGAACTTTTCGACTTTTGTTATTAAAGATAATGAGATTTTCCTTAAGGCTTGGGGTATATCTATAAGGACGAGCCGTAAATTTGATGGAGACATTATTGGCATAAAAGATAAGGTATTTAGATTAAGCAATGGTCCATTAACCGATGACTCTATTAAAATTGAGACTTATCGCTTAATCGAAAATATCAATTCTTTTATAATTGTCTACAATAAAGACAATAAAATTTATGAAGATTTGAAGATTGAGATTAGTAAAGAAGCCTATAATAAACTTAAAGACGGACCGATTTTTTTAACAATAAGTGAGGAAGCTCTTATTTGCTTGAAAGAGGGATAAAATGAAAGATAAATTTGGAAGGGAAATTTCATACTTAAGAATATCTGTCACTGACAGGTGTAATTTTAGGTGCAAATATTGCATGGGTGATAAAGGAATAGACCTTCTAAAGCATGAAGATATCCTATCTTTTGAAGAAATTTGCCAAACTGTGGAGATAATGGTAGGTCTAGGGATAAAGAAAATAAGGTTAACTGGTGGTGAGCCCTTTGCAAGACGTGGTCTAATGGACCTTGTAGAAATGCTAGCAAAAATTGATGGTATTGAGGATTTTGCCATAACTACAAACGGATCAATGGTCTATGACAAGCTTGAAAGGCTCAAAGAATTAGGGATTTCAAGGCTTAATTTTAGTCTGGATACCTTAGATAGGGAAAAATTTAAGCAAATTACTAAATCTGATGGATTTGACGAGGTAATTAGATCGATTAATAAGGCAATAGATTTAGGTTTTAAGGTTAAGATAAATGTTGTTCTTATAAAAGCTTTCAATGATGATGAGATCTCAGATTTTATAGAATTAACCAAAGATAAGCCAATCGAAGTAAGGTTTATTGAACTGATGCCAATTGGTGCTGATCTTGCTTTTGATAAAAATAATTACAAGGAAAATTCAAATTTGCTTAAAGATTATGAAAAGAAAGACCTTGGCTTTGATGGGGTTTCAAGGACTTATAAAATTAAAGGCTATAAGGGAAAGGTTGGTCTAATTTCACCTCTTAGCCATAAATTTTGTGGTGATTGCAACAGGATTAGGCTTACATCAGATGGCAAACTTAAGGCCTGCCTGCATTCAAAGGATGAAATTTCAATTAAGGGCCTATCTAGGCCTGATAAGGAAAAAATAATCAAATCTTCAATTTATAATAAACCCCAAAGTCACAAGCTAGATGAAAGTGGTTCAGAAAGTGCTAGGACAATGAGCTCGATAGGAGGATAGATGGATAAATTTACACACTTAGATGAAAATGGTAGGGCAAGGATGGTCGATGTTTCTAATAAGAAATCCACCGATAGACTTGCCCTTGCTACAGGCAAGGTTTTTTTAAATGACAAAACCTATACCATGGTCAAAAATCAAGAAATTCAAAAGGGAGATGTGCTAACAGTTGCTAAGGTTGCTGGAATTATGGCGGCTAAGAATACTTCAAATTTAATCCCCATGTGTCATCCTATCAATCTTACATCAGTCGATATTGAATTTAAGATGGATGATGAGAGAAAAGTCATAGAAATATTTGCAAGGGCTATGTTAAATGCAAAGACTGGGGTAGAGATGGAAGCTCTCACAGCAGTAAGCGTGACTGCTCTAACAATTTATGATATGTGTAAGGCCGTTCAAAAAGATATAGAAATTGGTGAAATCAAGCTACTTAGAAAGACAGGTGGCAAGAGTGGAGACTACAAAAATGAAAGTTATATCGGTTAATATCAGCGAAAAAAAGGGGACGATTAAGACTCCAGTTCCAAGTATTACCCTTAAGAAAAACCATGGAATAATCGGCGATGCTCACGCTGGAAATTGGCATAGGCAGGTATCGCTCTTAGCAATTGAGTCTTTAAATAAAATGAAAGAGAAAATTCCTGGACTTAAACCAGGAGATTTTGCTGAAAATATAATGACAGAGGGAATTACCCTCCATACCTTGCCTATTGGGACAATTCTTGAGATAGGTGAATGTGAGCTTGAAGTTACTCAAATTGGCAAAGAGTGCCACAAGGGTTGCGAGATTAGAAACCTTACTGGCGAGTGTATCATGCCGACAGAGGGGATTTTTGCTATAGTCAAAAAAGAAGGGGAAATCTTTCCAGAAGATAAAATAAGGATAAAGAATGATTAAAAAGATTAGAGTTGAAGATGCAATTGGCTTGCCTCTTCTTCACGACCTTACAGCCATCATGGAAGATGGTTTTAAGGGTGTGAAATTTAAGAGGGGCCACATCGTAAAAGAAGCTGATATAGAAGAACTTAAAAATATTGGCAAGGACCATATTTATGTGGGTGAATTGGAAGAAGATCAAGTCCACGAAGAGGATGCCATAAGTGAAATTGGCCCACTTCTTGCAGGTTCAAATATAGAAATATCAGAAGTTAGTGAGGGGAAAATTAACCTTTCAAGTAAGAAGGAAGGACTTTTCCTAATTAACAGAAAGCTTTTAAGAGCTATAAATGAAATTGGCGATTACACAATCACTAGCAAAAATTCCTACAAAAGAGTAGAGACTGGCGATAAGCTTGTAGGGGCTAGAATTGTCCCACTTTGGACAGATAGATGGCAGGTAGAAAAGGCCAAGGAAATCTTAAGAGAAGGGCCAGTTTTTGAGGTTAAGGAATTTAAAAAGCTTAAGGTAGGATGCATCATAACAGGTGATGAAGTCTATTATGGTAGGATAAAGGATGCTTTTAAGCCTGTTTTGGAAGAAAAACTAAGCCACTTTGATTCTAAAATCTTGGGTTTTGAATTTCTACCTGACGATGAAGATAGGTTAGTCGCAACTTATAAAAAGTTTAAAGAAGCTGGGGCAGATCTTGTAATATTTACTGGTGGAATGAGTGTAGATCCTGATGATATAACACCTAGAGCAATAAGAAAAACAGGAGCAGAGGTCATTGTTCAAGGAATCCCTATGCAACCAGGCAATATGCTGATGGTTGCAAAGGATGATAAAACTTATCTAATGGGAGTACCAGGAGCAAGTATCCATTCAAAGATAACAAGCTTTGACTTCTTCCTTCCTAGGATATTTGCAGGACTTGACCTTAAAAAAGAAGATTTCCTGGAAATGGCTGAGGGAGGACTCTTGTGATTTTTACAGCAGGAGTAATCACTATTTCTGACAGGGCATCAGCTGGAATCTACGAAGATAAGAGCGGGAAAGTCTTAGTTGATCTATTAAAAGATTTTGACTTTGAAGTAAAAAAATACGAGATAATATCAGATGACTTTGATAAGATTAAGGAAAAACTTCTCAAATATTCAGATGAAGAAATTTCTTTGATTTTAACAAGCGGAGGAACTGGTTTTGCCCAAAGGGATATAACACCAGAAGCAAGCCTAGACGTCTTTGATAAGAGATGCCCAGGTATAAGCGAAGCAATAAGGAATCAATCAGCAAAAATAACACCTATGGCCTATCTTTCTAGGGCTGAGGCGGGTATAAGAAATAAAAGTCTGATAATAAATTTCCCAGGAAGTCCTAAGGCTTGTAGGGAAAATTTTGAAATAATAAAAAGCTTTTTAATTCATGGGCTTGAGACTATAGCAGGAATAGATAGGCATTAAAAGAGAACCTCTCATTATCACAAATTTGGTGAGAGGTTTTTTTATATGTTGTTAATTCTCGACATTTAACAACTTACTAATTTTTTCTATAGACTTATCAGAAATGGTTGTAGTCCAATTTTCCTTAAGGGCTGCTAGTGATTTTTCTAAATCCCTTTTTCTTAAACAATCAATTAGTAAAAGGTGTTCATCATAAGTTGAAGGTGGTTTCTGAAAATCTTTTACCCTATAAAAAGCAATCTCAAATCTTTTAATACGCTTTTTAAGCCTATCAATAATAGGTTTTATTTCTTTATTTGAAGATAAAGAAATGATTAAATCGTGAAAATCATCATCTAACTCTATTACTGCCATTATATTTTCCTTCATGTGTTGAATCTTTATTTCTTCATTAATAGCCCCTAGCTTATCAATAAATTTATCATCTATTTTAGAAAAATTTTCCCTAAGGGCAAAGCTTTCCAATTCATAAACTAGGTGGTAGATATCCTTTAGCCTTTCTACCTTGATAGGGGCTACCATGGTCCATTGGTTGGCCTTGCTTATAACTAGGTCTTCATTTTCAAGTTTTAGGATTGCTTCCCTAATTGGAGTCCTAGAAATACCTAATTCTTCAGATAAATCTGCTATTTTAAGCTGGGTATATGGTTTAAGATTTCCATTAATAATTTGTTCATGGAGTATATTATAGGCTTGATCTTTTACAAAAGTTCTTTTGATTTTATTATTTTTATTATTAGTCATTTTAATCCCTCTCCTAATTAATTTTACCATAAATATGAAAACGTTAATAAATTATTTGACAATATGTAAAATAGGTTTTATAATATAAGTGATATATCACATACCACTTATATTTATTATGGCTTAAGATATGGAATTTGCAAATCCCGACTTAAGGGCTAAGTGAAGGATGTATCGATAAATAATCGAAAGGATGTAATTTTGGAAGAGAGATATAACATAGTACTAAATGATATTAGTAAAAGAGAAAAGGCTTCCCTAGATTTTATAAATGAGGAAGTTGTAAACACTGCGCAAAAATTTCATGAGAGTTTCCCAGATTATGAGCCAACTCCACTTGTAAGACTAAAAAATCTAGCTAAGCAATTTGGTGTAAAAGACATATTTGTTAAGGATGAATCTTATAGGTTCGGCCTTAATGCTTTCAAGGTTTTAGGTGGATCATTTGCTATAGGCAAGTACATAGCTGATAAGTTGGGAGTAGATATCGAAGACTTACCATTTGAGAAAATGATTTCAGATGAAGTTAGACAAAAGCTTGGAGAAATAACTTTCGTAACAGCTACAGATGGTAACCACGGAAGAGGAGTAGCCTGGACTGCTCACCAATTAAAACAAAAATGCGTTGTACTAATGCCAGATGGATCAGCTCTTGAAAGACGAGATAACATAAGAGCCCTAGGCGCTGAATGTGAGATAATGGAAGGCCTAAACTACGATGCCTGCGTACGTCTTGCAAGCAAAAATGCTGATGAAAAAGGCTGGGTCATGGTTCAAGATACAGCTTGGGAAGGTTATGAAAAAATCCCAACATGGATAATACAAGGTTATGCAACCTTAGCAAAAGAAGCTAATGACCAATTAAAAGAACTTGGACTTAAACCAAGTCACGTATTTGCTCAAGCAGGTGTAGGTTCATTTGCAACTGGGGTAACCGGTTACTTCTCATCAGTTTATAAGGGAGAAGAAAAGCCATTTATAAGTGTAGTAGAACCAGAAAAAGCAAACTGTAACTTTATCACAGCCAAGGCAGATGATGGCAAGATTCACAATGTAACTGGCAAGATGGATACAATAATGGCAGGTCTTGCTTGTGGTGAACCAGTAACAGTTGGCTGGCCAGTCCTACATTCTTATGCAGACGCATTTTTATCAGTACCTGATAATTCAGCAGCAAGAGGAATGAGAATTTTAGGCAATCCTCTAAAAGACGATAAGAAAATAATCTCTGGTGAAAGTGGAGCTGCAACAATGGGCCCTCTTTCAGAAATTCTACAAAGAAAAGACTTAGAAGAAATCAAAAAAGATTTAAAACTTGATGAAAATTCAGTAATTCTTTTAATCTCTACTGAAGGAGATACAGATTACGAACACTATCTAAGAGTTGTTTGGGATGGTATATATCCAAACGAAGCAGAATACAAATACACAATTCAAAGATAATAAAAATAATAAATATAAGGAGAGAAAAATGACACAAGACATCAAAAAATTAATCGACGAACTACAAGAACTAGACCACAAGAACCTATTTGGTGATGACTTCTTCCATACATGGGATAAATCACAAGACGAACTAAAAGCTATATGGAAAACTGCTGACATCCTAAGAGCAATGAGAGAAGAAAATATCTCTCCAAAAATATTTGATTCAGGACTTGGAATCTCATTATTTAGAGATAACTCAACAAGAACAAGATTCTCATTTGCTTCAGCTTGTAACCTACTTGGTCTAGAAGTTCAAGACCTTGACGAAGGCAAAAGCCAAATAGCTCACGGTGAAACAGTTAAAGAAACAGCAAACATGATCTCATTCATGGCAGATGTAGTAGGTATAAGAGATGACATGTATATAGGTAAAGGCTATAAATACATGAAAGACTTTTCAGAATATGTTCAAGAAGGATATGATGACGGAGTTCTAGAACAAAGACCAACCCTAGTAAACCTACAATGTGACATCGACCACCCAACCCAATCAATGGCAGACCTTAACCACGTAATTCACGAATTTGGTGGAATCGAAAACCTAAAGGGCAAAAAAGTAGCAATGACATGGGCATACTCACCATCATATGGTAAACCATTATCAGTTCCACAAGGTATATCAGGCTTATTTACAAGACTTGGTATGGATGTAGTATTAGCTCACCCAGAAGGATACGAAATCATGCCAGAAGTAGAAGAGATAGCTAGAAAGAACGCTGAAGAATACGGCGGAAGCTTCACAGTAACAAACTCAATGGAAGAAGCATTCAAAGATGCTGACATAGTATATCCTAAATCTTGGGCACCATTTGCAGCTATGGAAGAAAGAACAAAACTATACGGCGAAGGCGACCAAAAGGGAATAGATGAACTAGAACAAAGACTTCTAGAACAAAACAAAGACCACATGGATTGGGAATGTACAGAAGAAATGATGAAGCTAACAAAAGATGGAAAAGCTTTATACATGCACTGCCTACCAGCAGACATTACAGGTGTATCTGCAGAACATGGTGAAGTAGCTGAATCAGTATTTGATAGATATAGAGTTCCTCTATATAAAGAAGCAAGCTTCAAACCATACATCATAGCAGCAATGATTCTTCTACAAAAGATAGAAAATCCAGAAGAAAAACTAAGAGAATTAGTAGACAAAGCAAACAAAAGATTAGATAAATAAGAATAAAGGGAGGATATAATGACAGAATTTAAAAATATTGATTTTGAAGCTATAAAAGCAAAAGCAGGCGAATACAAAGAAGACATGGTAGCATTTCTAAGAGATTTAATCAAACTAAAAGGTGAATCTTGTGAGGAAGGCGATAAGGCAAAAAGAATAAAAGAAGAAATGGAAAAAGTAGGCTTTAACAAAGCTTGGATTGATGGCCAAGGAAACGTACTTGGTGAAATGGGCAAAGGAAAAACACAAATTGCCTTTGATGGTCATATAGATACAGTAGGTATCGGAAACATAGATAACTGGGAATTTGACCCATATGATGGATTTGAAGATGAAAATCTTATAGGCGGACGTGGTGGTTCTGACCAACTAGGTGGACCTGTAGCATCAGTATATGGAGCAAAAATCCTTAAAGATCTAGGCTACCTAAATGAAGATTATAGAGTGCTAGTAACTGGAACAGTTCAAGAAGAAGACTGTGATGGTAACTGCTGGCTATACATGATAGAACAAGAAGGAATCAGACCAGAATTTGTAGTATCAACAGAACCAACAGACGGCGGAATCTACAGAGGTCAAAGAGGAAGAATGGAAATGAGAGTGGATGTACAAGGTATATCTTGCCACGGATCAGCTCCAGAAAGAGGAGACAACGCAATCTACAAGATGGCTGACATCCTTAAAGAAATCGAAGCATTAAACGAAAACCCAGCAGATGATTCAGTAGAAATCAAGGGTCTAGTAAAAATGTTAGATGAAAAATATAACCCAGAATACAAAGAAGCAAACTTCCTAGGACGTGGTACAGTAACAACAAGTCAAATCTTCTACACATCACCATCTAGATGTGCAGTAGCAGACTCATGCTCAATCTCACTAGATAGAAGAATGACAGCTGGTGAAACATGGCAGTCTTGTATAAAAGAAATAGAAGATCTACCATCAGTTAAAAAACATGGTGCAAAAGTATCAATGTATGACTACAAGAGAGCTAGCTGGACAGGCCTTGAATATGAACAAGAAGCTTACTTCCCAACATGGGTAATTCCAGAAGATCACAAGGTAACAAAAGCACTAGAAGATGCTTACAAGAACCTATACGGTGATAAGAGAATAGCTCCTCCAATAGCAAAAGAAGAAGAAAAAAGAGCAGCTCGTCCACTAACAGATAAATGGACATTCTCAACAAATGGTGTTGCTATAATGGGTCGTCACAACATCCCAACAATAGGATTTGGACCAGGAGCAGAAGACCAAGCTCACGCACCAAACGAAGTAACATTTAAACAAGACCTAGTAACATGTGCAGCAGTATACGCAGCTCTTCCACTAGTATACACACAAGAAAATAAATAATGAGTGAGAAAATATTAGTAGCTCTTGGGGGTAATGCCTTAGGCAACACCCCTACTGAGCAAAAAGAAGCGGTAAAGATAACAGCATCTGCAATAGCAGATCTAGTTAAAGATGGTTATAAGATAATAGTATGCCACGGCAATGGACCACAAGTAGGCATGATAAAACTTGCCATGAGTGCTGGAAGAAGTATAAATGACAAGGTTCCTTATATGCCATTTGCAGAATGTGGGGCTATGAGCCAGGGCTACATTGGCTACCATTTACAAAATGCACTTGAAAATGAGTTTATAAAAGAGAAAATCGAAAATCCAGTGGTTAGCCTTGTAAGCCAGGTAATGGTAGATGCTGAAGATCCAGCTTTTTCTAATCCAACTAAGCCAATAGGAGATTTTTATAGCGAGGAAGAAGCTAAAAAATTAGAAGAAGAACATGGCTTTGTTATGAAGGAAGATGCTGGTCGTGGTTATAGAAGGGTAATTGCAAGTCCAAAACCTGTTGATATAGTAGAAAAAAGAGCTATAACAACCTTATACAATAGTGGTTGTGTAGTTGTAGCAGCAGGCGGTGGCGGAATTCCTGTAATCATGGAAAATGATGAATATGTTGGAGTTGATGCAGTAATTGATAAGGACTTTTCATCAGCAAAACTTGCAGAGCTAGTAGATAGTGATGTGCTTGTAATTCTTACAGCTGTTGAAAAGGTTGCCATTAACTTCGGCAAGGAAAATCAGGAAGACCTTGATAAACTTAGTGTAGAAGAAGCGCAAAAATATATAGGAGAAGACCAATTTGCAAAAGGTTCAATGCTACCAAAAATTGAAGCAGCATTAGAATTTGTAACAAGCAAAGATGGTAGGAAAGCAGTGATAACAAGCTTAGAAAATGCCAAAGAAGCCCTAAGCGGCAAGACAGGTACTTGGATAGGTTAAGGAGAAAACCCCATATAATTTCAAACAATTGTATGGGGTTATTTCTTTAGGAAGGAAGTAAGTATGAGTGAATACATGAGATTGATAGAATTTCCCAAGCTTATAGAATGGGCCTTGAAAGAATATAAAAATGAGGAAAGCGTATTTTCTATATCTAAAGAAAAATTTTATAAAAATACAAGCGGAAAAAGCCTAAAAACTGTTTTTGGTGATGAACTTGGTTCGGCTGTTGGTCCTGCAGCAGGTCCTCACACTCAGCTTGCCCAAAACTTGATAGCATCATATCTTGCAGGTGGTAGGTATATGGAGCTTAAGACATGTCAGATAATGGATGGGGAAGAGCTCATGGCAGCCATTCCAAAGCCATGTATAAATTCAGAAGATGAGGCCTACAACTGCGAATGGTCTACAGAGCTTAAGATAGAAGATGCAGCAGCTGAATACATAAAGGCAGAAATTGCCATAAGAGTCCTTGCCAAAGAATTTGGCATAGCAGATAAAAAAGATTTTGTTCTAAACATGTCTGTTGGCTACAATCTTGAGGGAATTAAATCTCCTAAGGTGGATAATTTTATAAATTCCTTGATGGATGCAAGTGAAACTCCAGTTTTTAAGGATGCTATTGCATATTTGAAGGAAAATATCGATAAATTTGAAAACGTTAATCTAGAAGATATAGAAGCAATAGATGGTAAGGTTTGTAATTCTATGACCCTATCAACCATGCATGGTACACCAGCAGGTGAGATAGAAGAAATTGCTGCATATTTGATAAAGGATAAGGGCCTAAATACCTTTGTTAAGTGCAATCCAACCCTTGTTGGCTATGACTATGCAAGAGAAATTTTAAATAAGCTAGGATATAAATACATAGACTTTGATAAGGCCCAGTTTGATCATGACCTAGGCTTTGATGAATCTATAGAGATATTTACGAGATTATTAGAATTAGGTAAGGATAATAATTTAGTCTTTGGTTGCAAATTATCAAATACCTTCCCAGTTATCCAAAAAAGAGGAGAACTACCAAGTGATGATATGTACATGTCTGGTAGGGCCCTACTTCCTCTAACAATTTCAGCAGCCTATAAATTATCAAAGGCCTTTGATGGTAAGCTTCCAATGAGCTATTGTGGTGGTGCCGATGGACTTAATATAAAAGAAATATTTGAAATTTTTAACCAACCTATCACAGTATCAACTACACTTCTAAAACCAGGTGGTTATTATAGACTAAAAGAATTAGCTGAGGAAACTGAAGAGCTTTTGGGTAGGGACTACCAAGGAATAGATAATAAGAAGCTAAAAGGCTTAGTTGATAAGCTTGATTCAATCGACCTTTATAAGAAAAATCCAAAGCAAAGACTAAGAGCAAGAAATTGGCAAAGTGATCTTCCTTTAGTTGATTGTTACTTAGCACCTTGTAAGGAAGATGGCTGTCCTTTAGGTCAACAAGTTTCAGCCTACCTTCACTATGAAGAGCTTGGAGATTATAAAAAAGCAATGGAGACAATTGCAATTGATAACACAGCCCCATCAATACTTGCAACAACTTGCTATGAATTTTGTAAGAAATCCTGTACCAGGGTTGACTATGAAGCAGGGGTAAATATAAGAGATGTCAAAAAAGAAGTCGTAGATGCTTACTATGACACATATATAGAAAATCTTAAGTCAAGCCATATAAAGACTGAAAATAAGGCAATTATAATAGGTGGAGGTCCTGCAGGCCTAGCAGTAGGAATCTTTCTTAGAAGAAATGGCCTTGAAGCTAAGGTCTTAGAAAAATCAGACAAGCTTTATGGCTATGCCAATGAACTTGTAAGTGAAGAAGTCATAGAAAAAGATATAAGACTTCTTGAAAAAGTCGGTCTATCTTACGAATTAAACAATGACCAAGCTTTAGATATAGCTAAGTTAAAAGAAGAATACAAATACCTAATAATTGCAACAGGATCAAAGATTGATGTTGAAAATCTAAAAGACCAAGGCGTAAGCATTGATAAGAAGATAAATCTACTTGATACTAAAGAATCAAATATAGAAAATGTCTACTTTGCAGGAGATATAACCAAGGGCAGAAAATCAATTGTAAATGCAATAGCAGATGCAAAGATAATTGCCAAGGATATACTCAAAAAAGAAAAGCTTGAAAATGACTTTATAGAAGTTTCTTATGAAAAGCCTCTTGATCAAATAATAAAAAGACGTGGCAATCTAGAGCTTCCAAAAGAAAAAGATGCAGTTAGGTGCTTATCTTGCGACAATATTTGTGAGATATGTACAGAAGTTTGTCCAAACAGGGCAAATGTAGCAATAATTGTAGACGGCTTTAGAAACAAGAGACAAACTATCCATTTGGATGGTCTTTGCAATGAATGTGGCAACTGCGAAAGCTTCTGCCCACACAAGGGAGCTCCTTACAAGGATAAGTTTACAGTCTTTAAAGAAAAAGTAGACTTTGAAATGTCTGAACAAATAGGAATTCTAAAATTATCTGAGGATAAGTATTTGATAAGGCTTGCAAATAAAAATGTAATCGAAGCAAAAATTGATGACCCAAGCATCGATGAGACCTTTGTGAAAATAATAAAAGCCCTAGAAGCAAGGTATTCTTACTACCTTTAAGGAGAAACAATGATAATAAAGGCAAAGACAATAATCACCAACGATGAAGCAAATAACTTCTATGAAGATTCTGCGATCCTAATTGAAGGAAAGATTATAAAAGAAATCGGTGATTTTGAAAAAATAAAAAAAGAAAATCCTAATCATGAAATAGTAGATTTTTCAGATAAGCTAGTAATGCCAGGTCTTATTTGTGCCCATTCTCATTGCTATTCAGCCTATGCTAGGGGTATGAGCCTTGCCTTTTTGAAATCTTTGACCTTATCAAGGGCCCTGGCGGGGTCTTCAAATTTAGCGAAGGAGAAGAGGATAAATTCTTCTCCTAGCATGGGCTAACAACGTGGTGACTTCTTAAGATTTCTACAATCTTATACATATTTGTAATCTCTCCTACAGCTAGTTTCTCCTTAAGCTTGTAATTACCTAGGCAAAGGCCGCAAGATAGGATTTCCACACCCTTACTAGCTAGATTTTTGAGATCTTCGATAGTTTTCTCATTATCACTTGTTAAAAATACTCCTCTATTGTAGAAGATTACCTTTTCTGGAAGGACATCTTGCTCTGTAAGGGCATAGATAAAGCCTTCAAGTAGGCTCTTAGAAAAGTCTTCGTCGCCATTTCCCATCCTATCATCAGATATAGCTACAACATATGATGATGTATTCATGATAGGAGCATCCTCCATGATTTCGCAAAATTCTTCAGGGTTTTTCTTTAAACTTACCCTATAGACCCCATCCTTGATTTTCTCGCAAGCTGATTCGATTTTTAATTCCTTGGCCATTTTTGCAAGATTTTGTGTAGCAACTTCATTATCTACAAGGATCTCAAAGTCAGTCTCATCTGGATTTTCCTTAATTAGCTTCTTTGTTTCTATCACTGGTATTGGGCAAACTTTTCCTAAACAATCAATTTTTTTCATAATATCTCCTTATTTTACAATAACATCATAAGATCTCTTCTTCATCACTTGGCCGATTTGCCAAAGATCTAGACCTTGTTTTTCAAATTCATATTTAATTTTTTCTGCCTCTGATTTCTCTACTGCCACACAAAGGCCGCCTGATGTTTGTGGGTCAAAGAGGACTTCCTCCATGGCAAAGTCATCAATCATAAACTCGACCTTATCTGATAGGTAGGACCTGTTATTTTGACCGCCTGATGTGTAGAGAAATTCTCCTGCAAGGTCCTTAGCTGGACTTAAGATTGGGACTTTTTTGCTATTTACGATGATAGAAAAATCATCTCCAGCCATTTCAGACAGGTGGCCCAAAAGTCCAAAGCCTGTGATATCTGTGGCGGCATGGATATGGTAATTTATAAATATATCCCTAGCATACTTATTAAGCCTTGCCATCTGGCTCACACAAGCCTTAAAGTCATTCTCACTTACAATGCCCTGGGCATAATTAGCAGTGACTAGTGCTGTGCCGATTTTTTTGGTAAGTAAGATGACATCGCCATCTTGTGGAGTATTATTTTTCCAAATTTTAGATTTTTCTACCTTGCCTGTCACAGATAGGCCGTATTTTATGGTCTTATCATGGATAGAATGGCCTCCTGTAAGGCTTGCCTTAGCCTCAGTAACCTTATCATTGCCACCACGAAGGATTTCTCTTAATATAGCAAAGTCCTCTTCCAGAGGGAATGTTACTATATTTAGGGCAGAAATCACCTCTCCACCCATGGCATAGACATCACTTAGGGCATTGGCTGCAGCGATTTGTCCAAAAAGGTATGAATCTTCGACCATGGTAGGGAAAAAGTCCAAGGTCTGAATTATACAAGTCTTACCATCAATGTCTATAACAGCTGCATCATCTTTCTTGTCAAAGCCAACTATTATATCATCCCTCCTGTAGGGCTTTATATCCTTTAATAGGGAATCTAAATTACCAGCGGCAATTTTCGCATTGCAACCACCGCATACTTCTAAATTTTTCATAAGGCCTCCTTCTAATATTTTACCGATTATCTTTAAAAACACATCAGAAAAGCTTTTTACAATTTGCAGACAAAAATTAGATAAGCTATATATTATAAATAATTTTATGCCAAATAATATCTTTATAAGCAAATTATGGTATAATATTAACCAAGAATATAATTTTGATTATATAAAGATAGAGGTAATATATGAACGATTTTTGTTTACTAGGAGATTCTTGTATAGATTTTGATATGCAAGAAATAAACGATAAAGATATAAGACTAATCCCTATAAATACAGTTCTAGACGGGGTTGAATATGGCCTAAATCGAGAGAGTATTAGCCTAGATAAATTCTACGAGCTTGTTAAAGAAGGTAAAAAGCATACAACAGTTGCAGCCAATCCTTTAACCTATGAAGAATACTTTAGGCAAGTACTTGAAGCAGGTAAGGATATTTTATATATAGGATTCTCATCTGGCTTATCTTCATCTTTTGCAAATGCATCTATAGCTTGTGAAAACCTAAGAGAAGAATTTCCAGATAGAAGAATAGAAGTAGTGGATACCCTTGCTGGTTCGACTCAAGAAAGCCTAATTTTAGATATGGCTTACAGGCTAAAGGCTAAGGGCCTGGATATGATTGAGATTAAAAAAATCCTTGAGGAAAAAATCCCTTACATATGGGTAGAATTTGTGGTTGATGATCTAATGTACCTACAAAAAGGCGGCAGACTTTCAAAAGGCAAGGCAATAATAGGCCAAGCAATGAAAATTGCCCCAATCTTAGTTGTAGATAAGGATGGAAAAATAAGCCAATACAAAAATGTTAGGGGTAGAAAAAAGGCTATCAGCAAGGTCCTAAAAGATATTGAAGAAAATATAGACACAAGTATTTGTGATGAAGTCTATGTGTCATATTCATCAAATAGAGAAGAAGCAGAAATGATTAAAAAGGAAATAGAAGATTTAGGCATATCTAAGGTAAATCTCTACGAAATGAGCCTAACTATAGGTGCTCACACAGGACCAGATACAATTGTTTTTGCCTATGCATCAAAAAAAGAAAGAGAATAAATATTAAGGAGCTAAGTTTATTTTTAGCTTCTTTTTTATTTAAAATTCCCTAGACTTAAAATTATATCAAAGTATAGTAAGAAAAATAATTATTCCAGCTTATATTTAGCCAGTACTGGCTAGGTAAATTCAAAAAAGAAATGAGGTTATTATGAAAATTATTGGAGACGGCTTAACATTTGATGATTTACTATTAGTACCAGGTCCTTCAGAGGTCCTACCTAATGAAGTTGAAGTAGGAACAAGATTGACTAAGAAAATCAAGCTCAATATTCCACTCATGTCAGCATCCATGGATACAGTTACAGAATCTAGGATGGCTATTGCAATGGCTAGACAAGGCGGAATAGGTATTATCCACAAAAATATGTCCATAGAAGAGCAAGCTAGAGAAGTCGACAGGGTAAAAAGAAGTGAGCATGGGGTTATAACTGATCCTTTCTTCCTTCATCCATACAATACCCTTGCAGATGCTCTAGAAATTATGTCAAATTACAAGATTTCAGGAGTGCCAATAGTAGATGATCAGATGTATCTTAAGGGAATTTTAACCAACCGTGATGTAAGATTCCAAGAAGACCCAAGTGTAATTATTGATGATATAATGACAAAAGATGGCTTGATAGTAGGTCATGTTGGTATTTCAATGACTGATGCTGTCAAAAAGATGGAATCAGGCAAGGTTGAAAAACTACCTATAGTTGATGATGATTTCAAACTTAAGGGCCTCATTACAATCAAGGATATTGAAAAAACTCGCCAATATCCAAACTCAGCTCGTGATGAACACGACAGGTTATTAGTCGGTGCAGGTGTTGGTATTACAGGCGATATGATGGAAAGGGTCGATGACCTAGTAGAGGCAAAAGTCGATGTAATTGCCCTAGATACAGCCCACGGCCACTCTAAGGGAGTTATGGATGCTGTAAGAAAGATAAAAGCTAAATATCCTGAACTACAAGTTATAGCCGGCAATGTTGCCACAGGCCAAGCTACCAAAGACCTCATAGAAGCTGGAGTAGATTGTGTAAAGGTAGGTATAGGTCCTGGTTCAATATGTACAACTAGGGTTGTAACTGGTGTTGGTGTTCCACAAATATCAGCTATTATAGATTGCTATAAGGCAGCTAAGGAATACGACATTCCAATAATAGCTGATGGTGGTGTTAAATATTCTGGTGATATTACAAAGGCTCTTGCTTGTGGAGCAAGTGTAGTAATGGCAGGCTCCCTATTTGCTGGTACTGAAGAATCTCCAGGAGAGACAATAATGTTTGAAGGTAAGCAATTTAAGGAATACCGTGGTATGGGATCTCTTGCAGCCATGAAATCAGGCTCAAGCGATAGGTATTTCCAAAATGATACCAAAAAATATGTCCCAGAAGGAGTAGAAGGTAGGGTAGCCTATAAGGGTTCAGTAGGTGATGTTATCTACCAACTTCTAGGAGGCCTAAGGTCTGGTATGGGATATGTCGGTGCTCAAAATCTTGTTGAACTAGAAGAAAAAGCAAGATTTGTCAAAATAAGCCCAGCTTCTCTTGTAGAAAACCACCCACATGATATCCAAATCACAAGAGAATCTCCAAACTATACTAAAAAATAATTTTCATAAATCACTCTGTCGCTTAAGATCTATCTTTTGTGGCGGGGTGATTTTTCTTTAATAATTCATGGATAAATATTAGATGGTATTTTTAAAAATTCAAAGTATAATACCCACTATACGATATCACATTAAAGTAAAAAGGAGTTCATATGGCTTTATCATTAGCTATGAAAATATTTAAAAATCACTTACTAAAAGGAGAGCTTAAAACAGGGGAAGAAGTCGCAATAAAAATCGACCAAACCCTTACCCAAGATTCGACAGGTACTATGGCCTACCTCCAGCTTGAGGCAATGGATATAGAAAATGTCGCCACAGAAAACTCTCTTGCCTACATAGATCATAATATTTTGCAAGCAGGTTTTGAAAATGCTGATGACCACGAATTTATAAAGTCGGCTGCCAACAAATACGGTATTACCTTTTCAAAGGCAGGAGCAGGCATCTGCCACCAGGTAAATCTAGAGCAGTTTGCAAAGCCTGGCCAAACCCTCCTAGGATCAGACTCCCACACACCTACAGCAGGTGGCCTTGGTCAGCTTGCTATAGGGGCAGGAGGTCTTGAAGTAGCTGTCGCCATGGCTAGGGGTTTTTATTTTGTAAAGGTCCCTAAGGTTTTTAAGGTAAATTTAACCAATAAGCTAAATAAAAATGCCAATGCCAAGGACATAATTCTCTATATCCTAGGCAAGCTCACCGTAAAGGGTGGTACAGGCTATATCATGGAATATACAGGAGAAGGAGTAAAAAGCCTTTCTGTAACAGACAGGGCAACCATCTGCAACATGGGAGCAGAGCTCGGTGCGACCACCTCGATTTTCCCATCAGATGAAAATACCTTGGCTTATCTTAAGAGCCAAAATAGGGAAGAAGACTATGTGGAAATATCAGCTGACCCAGGAGCCTTTTATGATGAAACTATAGACATAGATTTAAGTAAGATAGTGCCAGCTGTAGCCAAGCCACATTATCCGGACCAATATGCAGTTGTGGGTGATCTAGAAAAGATAAAGCTTGACCAAGTTGCTATCGGATCTTGTACCAATTCATCCTATATGGACCTAATGAAGGTAGCGGCAATTCTTGATGGAAGGAAGGTCCATCCAGATGTATCTTTAGTTATATCACCAGGTTCTGCTACAATTTTAGAAAAGATTTCAGAAAATGGTGCCCTTGCTACAATGATAAAAGCTGGAGCAAGAATCCTAGAATCAGGCTGTGGTCCATGTATAGGTATGGGTCAGGCACCAAAATCAGACGGCGTTTCCCTAAGGTCTTTTAATAGGAACTTTAAGGGGAGGTCTGGCACCATGGATGCAAAAATCTATCTTGCAAGTCCAGAAACCTGTGCAGTAAGTGCAGTCCTTGGCTATATAGCAGATCCTAGCGAGCTTGACTATCAGGAAAATTTTCCAAAAGACGTAGATTTTAACCATACAGATGCCTATTTTATAAGGCCAGAAGATGACCATACCAAAAGAATTAAAGAAACTATAAAAGGAAAAAATATCAAGCCTTTTCCAAAGGCAAGCAAGGCAAGCGACATAGATAAAAAGATTGTCTTTAAGGCAGGAGATGGGATTACAACTGATGATATCTGTCCTTCAAATGCTAAGCTTTTGCCATTCAGGTCAAATATTGCCTACCTATCAGAATATGCCTTCACAACTAAAATCGATGATTTTAAGAAAAGATGTGAAGACATGGACGGTGGAGTAATCCTTGCAGGCGAAAACTACGGCCAAGGCTCATCTAGAGAGCACGCAGCCCTAATTCCTCTATATCTAGAAATAAAGGCAGTTGTTGCCAAGTCCTTTGCCCGAATTCACAGGTCAAACCTCATAAATAACGCAATTCTTCCACTAGTATTTGAAGACCTTGCAGACTATGATAAAATCGACGAATACGATGATATTAGAATTGTAAATATGAAAGAATCTATAGAAAAAGATTCCTATATCTTAGAAGATTTGACAAAAAATATCAAGATAAAATTAAAATCAGATTTTTCAGAAAGAGAAAAGCAAGTTCTCCTAGAAGGAGGCTACCTAGCTTATGCTAAAAATTTAGTATTGGAGTAAGTATGAAAGTAACACTAATAAAGGGTGATGGTATAGGCCCAGAAATAAGCCAAGCTATGAAGGAAGTGGTTGGGGCCCTAGACCTTGACCTAGAATTTGAAGAAATAAATGCAGGCCTTTCCGTCTTTGAAAAGGAAGGCACCTATATACCAGAAGCCCTCTTTGAATCCATAAATAAAAACAAAATCGCTATTAAAGGCCCTATAACAACACCGATTGGCCATGGTTTTAGGTCTATAAATGTAGAATTAAGGAAGAAATTTGACCTTTACGCTAATATCAGACCAATCAAGGCCCCAGGCCCATTAGAGTTAAAATTTGATGGTGTAGACATGGTAATCTTTAGAGAAAATACCGAAGACCTCTACGCAGGAGTTGAAGAGCAAATTTCAGAAAATGAAGCCCACTCTATAAAGATAATCACAAGAGATAAGTCAGAAAGAATTATAAGAGCTGCCTTTGACTATGCCCAAGCTCAAAATAGAAAAAAAGTGAGTGTCGTAACCAAGGCCAATATAATGAAGCTAACTGACGGCCTCTTCTTAGATGTAGCAAGAGAAGTCGCAAAAGCTTATCCAGATATAGAAATGGAAGAAATCCTTGTTGATAATACAGCCATGCAGATGGTAATGCACCCAGAAAGATTTGATATTCTTGTCACAGAAAATCTCTACGGAGATATCCTATCAGACCTTGGAGCAGGCCTTGTAGGCGGCCTTGGCCTTATGCCAGGAGTAAATAAGGGTAAGGACATTACAATCTATGAATCAATCCACGGTTCAGCCCCAGATATAGCGGGTCAAAACCTTGCAAATCCTATTGCCATGCTCTTATCCCTCTGTCTCATGCTAGATGATATAGGAGAAAATTCCAAGGCAGATAAGCTTAGATGTGCAATCTATAAAACCCTATCAGATAAGGCAAATTACACAAGAGACTTGGGTGGTTCTGCTACTACAAGAGAAATCACCCAAGCGATAATTGACAATCTAGGGGCCTAGGATGGATATTAATAAATACGCAGGCCCTATCAAAGAATTAAATAATATAGACAAGAGCCTCTATGACAAATTTAATATAAAAAGGGGCCTTAGGAATAAAAATGGTACAGGAGTCCTGGTTGGCATAACCAAGGTGGGGGATGTTTGCGGCTATAAGATAGAAGATGGCAAGAAAATCCCCGCCCATGGCGAGCTTTACTACAGGGGTTATCCCCTAACAAAGCTTGTAAAAGATGTTGAAGAGACCCACAGGCTTGGCTTTGAGGAAGTTATTTATCTTTTGATTTTTAATAGCCTAGCCCAAAAAGATGAGCTTGATGGTTTTAAGCAAATTTTAGCATCAAATATGACCCTACCTAGGGGATTTTTTGAAAACACCATTCTTAACCTCCCAGGTACAGACATAATGAACAAGATGATGGGGTCAATGCTTGCTCTTTATACCTATGACAAGGACCCGGACAATACTTCTATAGAAAATGTCCTAGGCCAATCCCTATCGCTTATCGCAAAGATTCCCCTCCTTGCCATATATTCCTACCAAGCAAAACTACATAAATTTGGCAGAAAGTCGCTCATAATCCATAACCCAAACCCAGATAAGTCAATTGCAGAAAATATCCTATCTATGCTAAGGTCTGACCAAATTTATAGCAAGAAGGAAGCAGAAATCCTAGACCTCTTGCTTATAATTCATGCAGAGCATGGTGGAGGAAATAACTCAGCCTTTGCAACCCACGTTGTCTCTTCATCAGGCACTGACACCTACTCATCAATTGTAGCTGGCCTTGCATCACTAAAGGGCCCTAGACACGGAGGAGCCAATATAAAGGTAAGCAGGATGCTTGATAATATTAGGGAAAATATTAAGGACACTGAAGATGAGTCAGAGATTAAAGCCTATCTAGAAGATATCCTAGATAAAAAGACCTTTGACAAGAAGGGCTTAATATATGGCCTAGGACATGCAGTTTATACCCTATCAGACCCTAGGGAGCTTCTCTTAAAAGAAAAGGCCAAAGAGATAGCAGAGATAAAGGGCAGGATGAAGGACTTCCTCTTTATAGAAAGGGTTGAAAATATTGGAGCTAAGCTTATCAAGGATAGGAAAAACATGGCCTATCTGCCATGTGCAAATGTCGACCTATATTCAGGTTTTGTATATGATATGCTAAATATTCCAAAAGACCTCTACCTACCAATCTTTGCTATAGCAAGGACAGTAGGCTGGTGTGCCCACAGACTCGAGCAAATCGAAGATGAAAAAATCATAAGGCCTGCCTACAAGTCTTTAAATGACAAGAAAGAATACATCCCAATGGATAAAAGGTGAAAAGATTGGGTATAAGTCATTCCGAGGAGTTTATATGAAAGTATCTTATATAAAAGCATTTGAAGACAATTACATTTGGACCTTAGAAAAAGACAATGACATAATCTTAGTTGATCCAGGCGATGCAAAGCCTGCCCTTGAATATTTAGACGGTAAAAATCTTGTGGCAATCTTACTTACCCACAAGCACCTAGACCATGTAGGTGGGGTAGAAGAGCTTAAGAAAAAATATCCAAAGGCTAGAGTCTTTGGACCTATAGAAACAGAAAATCTAAATGATAAGACCCTAAAAGAAGGAGATTCCTTTAATCTTCTATACTATGATTTCAAAGTAATAAAGACAGCTGGCCACACCTATGAGCACATTTCTTACTTGGTAGATGGAAGGCTATTTTGTGGAGATGCCCTATTTTCATCAGGTTGTGGAAGAGTCTTTACAGGAAGATTCGACTTATCTTTTAAGACAATCGATAAAATAAGGTCTCTTCCAGAAGAAACCCTAGTCTACCCAGCCCACGAATACACAATAAAACATCTTACATCATCCAAAAATATTATAAAAGAAGATTTCATGGATGAAGAAATAAAAAAGGCAAAAGAAAACCTAGCTTTAGGCAAGCCAACCATTCCAACAAGCATAAAAAGAGAATGGAAGATAAACCCACTATTTAAGGCAAAAGATCCTTACGAATTTAAAAACTTTACTAAACTTAAGAATATGGACTGAAGTAAATTATTGTAAATTAAAGTAAGAAGCTAAAATAGGCTTATATTTTTAAATATTTCAAAATTTAACCGTGTTCAATTCGACACCTTTAAAAATTATCTTAGACTATGCGATTAAATTAAAAAACTCCCAGCTTAGAAAATCTAAGTTAGGGAGTTTTCTTTAGGAAACAGTCATCATCATGAGAATTTATAAATCCTACTGCCTGGAGATAGGAATATATTGTTGTAGATCCTACAAATTTCATGCCGCGTTTTTTAAGGTCATTTGATAGCTTATCAGAGATTTCTGAAGTGGTCTTATCATTTTCATAGATTATCTCATCTCCTACAAAGCCTTTTAAGTAAGCATAAAAAGACCCGAATTCTTCCTCTATCTGCTTAAAAACCTTGGCATTACAAATGCTAGCTCTTATTTTTAGCTTGTTTCTAATTATATCAGGATTATTTAAAAGCTCATCTATCTTTGCTTCTCCATAGTTTGCTACTTTTTCTATATCAAATCCGTCATAAGCCTTGCGAAAAGCTTCTCTTTTATTAAGGATAATCTCCCAAGAAAGTCCTGCCTGAAAGGCTTCTAAAATAAGCATCTCAAATAGATAGGCTTCATCAAAATTAGGCTTTCCCCACTCTTTATCGTGGTAGATCACATAGGTGGGGTTATTAAGATTTACCCATGAGCATCTTTTCATAAGAATTTTCCTTTCTTTGGCATTTTAAACTTAGCCATAGCATGGCCTTCTAGCTTTAGTAGTTCGTACTTATTATCTATCCCTCCTGCATAACCTGTCAGGCTCATGTTGCTCCCAATTACCCTATGGCAAGGGATTATTATAGAAATAGGATTGGCTCCAACAGCCCCACCCACAGCCTGGCTAGACATGGTTTTTATTTTTCTTTTCTTGGCAATAAGGCTTGCTATTTCCTTGTAGGTCATGACCTTGCCATAGGGGATGGTAAGGAGGATTTCTATCACACTTTTCCTAAAATCGCTCATAGAAGGCAAGGCAAATTTAGGGATAAAACCTGGATTTATTCCTTTAAAATATAAATCTAGAAAGCTAATGGTCTCCTTAAAAATATCGGGCTTATTTTTTATAAAATCATCCTCGTCAAAAGGAAATGCCTTCTCAAAATAAAGACCAGTAAGAATGTTTCCCTCAGAAGTCATAATTATATTATCAAAATTTCTTGGAGTATAGTATTTATATAAGTAATTCATTTTCTTATCGTTCGCTTTCAAAATAATTATACCAGATTAGCGGTATGAATTTAAAATTATAAAGGAGGACCCATGGCCTTAGATGCTATAAATATTGCCCAGGAGGCAATTGACCTAATAAAAGAAAAAATAAATAACTTAAATAAGCTAAATATAATAGTGGCTGGAAAGACTGGAGTTGGTAAGTCTACCCTTATCAATGCTGTCTTTAAGGACAACTTAGCCGAGGAGGGACTGGGTAAGCCTGTAACAAGTCACATGAGAAAGATAAGCAAGGAGGGAGTCCCTCTAAATATCTACGATACCAAGGGCTTTGAGCTTGGCAAAGATGTTCAGGAAGAGGTCAAAGCTGAAATAATATCTACTATTAATAAGGGCCTTAGTAAAAATAACATAAATGAGGCAATCCACTGCATCTGGTATTGCATAAACACAAGCTCTAATAGGGTAGAGCCAGAAGAAATCGAGTGGATAAGAGATCTCACCCATGAGAATAGGACGACCCAAGTTCCAATCATAATTGTCCTAACCCAGTCAATTTCAAAGAAAAATGCCGAGAAACTCCGTTCTATAATTGAGGATGAAAACCTCGATATTATCCAAGTTGTGCCAGTCCTTGCCAAGGACTTTGAGATAGAAGATGTAGGAACAGTCAAATCTTTCGGCCTAGATAGGCTTATAAATATCATGGGACACGCTCTGCCAGAAGAGCTCCAAGACACCCTCCAACACGTACAGATAGCAAATCTTGAAGCAAAAAAGTCAAGAGCAGTTAAGGCTGTAGCTGCAGCGGCCCTAGCTGCCACAGGTCAAGGTGCAGCCCCAATTCCCTTTGCCGATGCTACTTTACTAATCCCAACCCAAATCGCAATGATAGCATCAATTACAGTCATATTTGGCTTCGATATCAATAAATCAGTTATCGCAGCCCTAGTATCATCCACCTTGGGATCAGGAGGTGCCACACTTTTGGGAAGAACAGTTGTAGCCAATATAATAAAACTAGTCCCAGGAGCAGGATCTATAGCAGGAGGTGCTATATCTGCAGGCACAGCAGGAGTAATCACAGCAGCTCTAGGCACAGCCTATATAGCAATCATGGAGCAAGTCTTTAAGGGAGAGATGAAATTAGAAGACATATCAACAAAAGAAGGCAAGGAAAATATCCAGCAAATCTTCAAAGAAAACCTAAAAAATGGCAAGGAAAATCTAATGAGAATCCTTGAAAAGGGTAAGAAGAAATAAATTCAAATAAGAACCATTAAATAAATAGTTAAAAACAATTTAATCTAACCACATCTAAGTCGCTCAAAAATTGGGCGATTTTTAAGTTCAAATATTGTTTATAAAGTTCATATTTCTGGGTATAAAATCAAATATAACAGACATATAAAAACAATATAGATAGTATGGAAAGGAAATGAAATGACAGAGAAAATCGCAATCCAAGAGACCTATGGCGAAAAATACCAACACTGCTGGGGATGCGGTGTTCAAAATAAAGAAGGCCTCCACCTCAAATCCTACCCAACTGATGATGGAAAAGAAGTAATATGCAAGGTAAAACCAGATAAGATGTACACAGGAGGAGTCCCATTTAACCTTTTCGGCGGTATGATAGCAATGCTATTTGACTGTCACGGCACAGCCAGCGCAGCCTACTTCAACCACCACGCACAGGGCCTAGAACTAACTAAAAACACAGTAATCCAAAGATACATCACAGCCAGACTAGAAGTAGACTTCAAAAAACCAACCCCAATGGATGAAGAAATCATAATCAGGTCAAGCCTAGCAGAACTAGGAGAAAGAAAAGCAATAATAGAAATGACCCTAGAAGCAAAAGGAGAAATAAGAGCCAAAGCCAAAATGGTAGCAGTAAAAATAAAAGACCAATAAAAAGACAAAGCCCTCTGAAATAAAAAATAAGGGGGCTTTTAAGTTTGATAAACAAACGAAAAAGGACAAAATCAAACGCAAGATTCTTGCGTTTGAAACGTAAAAAACACAAAATAAATTGAAGTTTTCGAAGAAAACCCACATTTCCCTTTCTTCGGCCTCAGTTGCAGCCCGTCGGCTATTTAAGACAAAGCCCGTTCGAAGCACCCTTCCTTCTCGAATGAAACGAAAAGAACCCATGGTTCTTTCTATAAAGGTTTTTGTAAATACATCGGCAATCGGTATATCTTACAATTCCCTTTCATCGAACGAAGACCAAACCCCTCGGCTCCAGGAGACAAGTCTATTAGAACTGTTAAGTCGTCATTATTCATTAAAATCAAAGAAAAACTATATACACTCTTCGTATAAGTAACATGCTGTTAAAAGTGTTTCTATTAATTTAAGCTTGTGTAATTGATCCCTCCGCTACGGTCGGGATAAGGGGAGTAAAAGATATTGGGACAAGGGAAGGAGAAAGTGGTAGAACAGAGAAAAGTAAAACTATGCCGTCACCATCCTCCCTTCTCGAACGAACGTGAGAGAACTCATCGATCCGCTCATATCGGGATATGTAATTACATCGGTATTAGGTGAATATCGTCATTACCTTATATAAACAAAAAGTTTTCGCAGAAAACCACCTTATCCTATCCCAAAACCACCTCATCTCATCAGGAACCAATAAACAATTTTAGCTTTCTTGACATTATTTTAAAATTACATAAACATCTCTTTTATTTTGTTTACAAAATCACAATTTTATATTATAATTTAATATATATCTATATGTCTTAACATGAATTTAATCAATTCACATAGTATTTTGTTAAGCTTTTTACTATCTTGCAAAATATTTATAATAAAAGATAATATAGATAGACTAAACACAGGAGAAATTAATGGAAAGCATAAAAAAACATCTTCCAAAAATTATAATAATAATTTCATTATTGATGAACATAGCCTTTGCTTATTTTATCAATAGATACAATATTCTACCAATGAAATACAGGCTACTAGTAATAGGAAGCTCTATTTTGCTTATGCTTATCTATATTCTTTTATATACCAAGGGTAAAATCAAAGGCGCTTTTAATGTGCTCTATTTGATAGCCCTTCTTTTTATTGTCGTAGGCCAGGGAGTCGCTATTTCCTATGCTAATACATCCATCAGGACAATCGATGAAATAAATAAAAATAAGAACATCACAAAAACACAAATGTCCTATATAGTAAGGAAAGATTCATCATATAAGAGCCTAGAGGATATCAAAGATGCTACAATAGCTACATCAGAGGCAGACAATGAAGAAACTATAGATAAGATAATAAGCGAATATAATGACAAATATCAGGGCAATTTATCCAAGGTCAAATACGTAGACTATATAACCCTAGCCAAAAGCTTATTAAGCGGCAAAGAGGAAGTAATCCTCCTGAATGAAGGCTTTAGACAAATCATAGAAGAAAATATCGAAGACTTCGCAGACCAGACCAGAATCCTAGACTCAGTCCTAGTAGAAGGCAAGAGCGAGGAAAAGGAAAAGGAAGAAGTCGCAAAAGATGATTCCTTTAATGTCTATATATCAGGTATAGACACCTACGGATCTTTATCCACAGTGTCTAGATCAGATGTCAACCTTATAATAAGTGTCAACCCAACAGCAGGCAAGGTTCTAATCACAACCATACCAAGGGATTCCTACGTCGATATCCCAGGCATAGGCAAGGACAAGCTAACCCACGCCGGCCTATATGGAGTAGACAAGTCAATAGCAACTCTAGAGAGCCTCTTTGGGGAGGATATAGACTACTATGCCAAGGTCAACTTCACCACCCTAAAAGACTTAATAGACCTCTTAGGTGGAATTGAAGTAGAAAACCCAAGAGCATTTTCAGCAAGTGGCTACAATTTTGTCCAAGGCAAAAACCACCTAGACGGTACAGCTGCCCTAGTATTTGCTAGAGATAGATACCACCAAGCAGCTGGAGACTTTGACAGAGGCAAGAACCACACCAGGATAATAGAGGGAATTATAAGAAAGATGCTCAGCCCACAAATGCTCCTAAACTTCGGAGATATAGCAGGTGTAGCACTCAAATCAGTAAACACAAATATGCCTTATGATAAAATGATAGAATTAGTCAATAGACAATTAGACGAGGGCACATCATGGAAGATAAGAAGCCAAGCTCTAGAAGGAAAAGGCACAATGGACCTACCATCAGCCCTAATGCCAGATTCTAGATTGTATATGATGGTACCAAATGAAGATTCTAAAAATAAAGTTAAGGAAAGTATAGAAGAAAATAACAAGTAGGGGAAGATATGGGAAAGATGACAGTAATCATAATGATATTGACTGTTATTACAAAAATATTTGGTTTTGTAAGAGAATCAGTAATGGCTGCTGTTATTGGTGCTGGAGAGATTAAATCAATATATGTCACAGCTACAACTATTCCAGATATAATGATGTACACAGTTGTGGCTGGAATAGTATCTGCCTACATACCAATCTATACTAAGGTAAAAAATGACAGGGGAGATGAAAAAGCAGATCTATTCACATCAAATTTAATCAATGTGCTGATGGCCTGTGGAATAATAGTCTTTGTATTAATCGTTTTATTTGCAGGATCGATAGCAAAAATATTCTCTCCAAAACTGTCTGGCTCTTCTTTAGAAATGGCTATATCTTGGACCAGGATAATGGCAGTTTCTATCTTTACATTTTTATACTCGTCTGTTATGAGAGGCTATTTAAATGCTAAAGGAAACTTTATAGACCCAGTCATATCAGGATTGATACTTAATGTAATAATTATTTCATCAACAATAATGACAGGCACCTTCAACAATCCTTATATGCTTATAATAGGGACTCTAATAGCCAATATCTTACAATTTATAAGATATCCTTTTGCAAGTAAGAATAAAGGCTTTAAATATAGTTTGAAAATAAATTTTGCTGATCCTGATATAAATAGGATGATTTTAATAATGATTCCTGTAATAATATCAAGCGCTGCAAATAAGATATCATTGCTTGTAGATAAATCGATGGCTTCAGCCTATGTTGGAATAGATGGAGTAGCAAAGGTATTTTATACTGAAAATATGCTCGACTTCATAGTAGAAGTAATAACACTAACCATAGCTACAATTACCTTTCCAGAAATAGCTAACTTTGCTCATTCCAAAAAGCTCGACAAAATGAAAGAAAAACTTTCTTCGTCAGCTATACTTACTATGGCTCTAGTTATACCAGCTACATTTGGACTTATGGCTCTAGCTAATCCAATTATAAAATTAGCTTATGAAAGACATGCTTTCACAGCTTTAGATACAAATATAGTATCATCGCTTATTGTATCTTATGGCCCATACATAATTTTCATATCCTTTATGAGAATATTGTCTAATGCCTTTTATGCGATAGGAGATTCCAGGTCTCCACTAATAATAATTCTAATCCAACAAGTAATAAACTTTGTACTAAATATAATATTAGTAAAACAATATGGTATAGATGGTCTAGCTTATGCTACAAGCATATCTACTGCAGTAGCTTCTATAATAATAAGCGTGGTTTATTATATCAAGTTTGATAAATTTGATTATAAAGAGAGCTTATCATCAATGCTGAAGATAGTCTTATCATCTTTTTTAATGGCTGCCATAGCTTATAGTTTACACTACAAATTGATGGCAGGATTAAATTTAGTAATATCACTAGCGATATCTATTATAATTCCAGGAATCATATATTTGATACTAATTTATTTTGCTAATATAAGAGAAATACAAAAATTCATTAATACAGCTAAAACTAAAGTTGGATTTGGAAGGAGAAACAATGAAGGATAAAAAGGGAATATTAATTAAGTTTTTAATATTATTATTTTTTGACATTATAATAATCAATCTTTCATACTTTTTTGCCTTGTATTTCAGGTTTGATTTGGATTTTTCAGCCATACCTATAGGGTACTTGTCGGCATTTACTAAATATGCTTTTATAAATACAGCTATTACAATTCTTATTTATTCATTATTTAGACTTTATAAGATGATTTTGCAATATGCTTCATATAATGAACTTATTCAGATTAGCTTGGCCTGTATTTTATCACTACTCACTCATATTATAGGTATCACATTATTATTCGAGAGAATGCCTGCCTCATATTTCATATTTGGATATCTTATGCAATATACTGGCACAGTAGCCCTAAGGTTTGCAAAAAAGCTCCTTATTCAAGCCAAGTATAATACTCTCAGGAGAGATCCTTCATATAAGAAGGCAATAATAATTGGAGCTGGATCTGCTGGTCAAACCATAAAGGAGGATATTAATAAATCTAATGTCCAAGAAAATACTAGGATAAAGGTAGTAGGATTTATAGACGATGACCCAAGCAAGAAGGGACGCTATATAGATAATACCATCATATATGGCGGTAGAGATAAGATAAAAGAATTGGTAGATAAGGAGTTAGTAGACCTAATCCTAGTAGCCTTACCATCAGCTGCAGAAAGAGATAAGAAAGAAATTCTTAGCATATGTAGCGATACAAATGCAGAGGTAAAGGTCTTGCCAGGACTTTATCAATTAGTGTCTGGTAAGATATCAGTATCAAAGATGAAGGATGTAGAGATAGAAGACCTTCTAGGTCGTGAACCAGTCAAAATATTTTCTAACGAAACTTATGAATACCTCAATGACCAGGTGGTCCTAGTAACAGGAGGCGGAGGCTCGATTGGTTCTGAACTATGTAGGCAGATTGCCCAATATGGTCCTAAGCTTCTCATAATATTTGATATCTACGAAAACAATGCCTACGATATAGAGCAAGAATTAAAAAGAACTCACAAAGACCTCAATTTACTAACCTTAATTGGGTCTGTAAGAGACTACAACAGGGTCAAACAAGTATTTGAAACATATAAGCCTAGCATAGTATTCCATGCTGCAGCTCACAAGCATGTACCATTAATGGAAGTAAGCCCAATGGAGGCTATCAAAAATAATGTCAGAGGCACTTATATAGTAGGACTCTTATCATTAGTCTATAATGCAAAGCGTTTTGTCCTAATATCTACAGACAAGGCTGTGAATCCTACATCTATAATGGGGGCTACAAAGAGAGTCTGTGAAAAGATAATACAAGGTCTAAATGACGTGAGAGAAAATCAAAACTACGGCATGCTAAGTAAGATAGTAGCAAGAGATGGTGATCACACCTTCACAGTAGACCCAGCTATAGAATTAACTGGTAAATCTCAAAGAACAGAGTTTGTAGCAGTACGTTTTGGAAATGTACTTGGGTCAAATGGTTCAGTAATACCCTTATTCAAAAGACAGATAGCAGAAGGGGGACCAGTCACAGTTACCCATCCTGATATTATAAGATATTTTATGACAATTAAGGAAGCTGTAAAACTAGTTCTTCAAGCAGGCTCCATAGCAGAGGGCGGTGAAATATTCGTCCTAGATATGGGAGATCCTGTAAAGATTGATGATTTAGCTAGACAGCTAATCAAGCTATCTGGCTATGAACCAGATATAAATATGAAGATAGTTTACACTGGTCTTAGACCTGGAGAAAAGCTCTACGAAGAAAAGCTAATGGATGAGGAAAACCTATCAGAAACAGTCCACGAAGGAATATCAGTAGGAAAGCCACTAGCCTTCTCAAGAGAAGAATTCTTCAAAGACCTAGAATCAGTAATCAATGAAGAACACTTAGACAATGATGATATAGTAGAGATAATAAATAAATTAATTACTACTTTTATAGGAAAACAAAGGAGTTAAAATGCAAATACCATTCTCACCACCAGATATATCTCAAGCAGAAATAGATGAAGTTGTCGATGCACTCAAATCTGGATGGATAACAACAGGACCAAAAACAAAAAAACTAGAAAAAGAATTAAATCAATTTACTGATACTAACATAGGTGTATGCCTAAATTCTCAGACAGCAGCAGCTGAAATGACCCTAAGAGTCCTAGGTATAGGACCTGGAGATGAAGTTATAACTAGTGCTTATACTTATACTGCATCAGCTTCAGTAATAGACCATGTAGGCGCTCAAATAGTAATGGTAGATACTCAAGAAAATAGTCTAGAGATGGATTATGATAAGCTAGAAGAAGCCATTACAGAAAAGACAAAGGTTATAATCCCTGTTGATCTAGCAGGAATACCTTGTGACTATGACAAAATTTTTGAAATAGTAGAAAGAAAGAAAAATCTATTTAAACCAAGTAATGAAATCCAAGAAAATTTTGGAAGGATAATTGTAGTTGCTGATACTGCCCACTCTCTAGGAGCAGAATATAAGGGTAAGAAGACAGGAACAGTAGCAGATTTCTCAAACTTCTCTTTCCATGCTGTTAAAAACTTTACAACAGCTGAAGGCGGATACTCTACATGGAAAGATAGGGATGGACTAGATAACGAAAAACTTTACAAACAATATCAGCTTCTATCCTTGCATGGTCAATCAAAAGATGCCCTAAGCAAAACTAAATTAGGCTCATGGGAATATGATGTAGTTGGACCATGGTATAAATGCAACATGACAGATGTACTAGCTGGAATTGGTCTAGCTCAAGTAAAAAGATACCCAGAGCTTCTAAAAAGACGTAAGGAAATCATACAAAAATATGATGCAGCATTTAAGCCTTTAGGTATAGAAGTCTTAGACCATTATAATGATATTCATTCATCATCAGGTCACCTTTATATAACAAGAGTACCTGGAATAAGCTTAGAAGATAGAAACTCAATAATAGAAGAAATGGCAAAAGCAGGCATAGCTTGTAACGTACATTACAAACCACTTCCTCTATTAACAGCTTATAAAAATTTAGGATTTGATATAAAAGATTATCCAAATGCCTATAAGCGATATGAAAATGAAATAACACTACCTCTTCATACTAAGCTTACAGATGAGGAAGTTGATTATGTCATAAATAACTACAAAATGATTTTAAATAAATACTTGTGATTATAACTAATAATGAGGAGCATGATTTATGTATTTGATTATAGGTGCGTCGAGTTTTATTGGCGTTTATACCGTAGAAGAATTTTTGAAACAAGGTTGTGATATTATAGTAACAGGAAGAAACAATAAGTTTAGGAAACATTACGATAAATTAGGTGTGAAATATATCAATTTAGATTTAACTAAGCCTGAAGACTTTAACTCACTTCCAACTCAGAATATAGATGGAGTAATATTATTGGGAGGATTGTTACCAGCAAATTCTAAAGCAGATTTAGAAAATGTAGAAAATGCTGCAGAATATTTTGAAGTAAATACTATTGGCACAATAAATCTTCTTGAATATTGCAGAAAGAATAAAATAAAAAGAGTTATATCTACTTGTTCATATGCAGATGTTAGAGGCGCATGGGGCAAAAAACTTATAACTGAGGATGAACCTCGAGATTATATATACGAAGGAGATCATGCTGTTTATGTTTTTTCTAAGAATGCTGCTAATGATGTTATGCAATATTATAATAATCAATATAGTATGAAAAATGCATGGTTTAGATTTCCACCAGTTTATGGTGTAGGACCTCACGACTCTATTTACGTTAATGGAAAAATAAAAAAATCAGGTCTAAAAATTTTTATTGATAATGCAAAAGAAGGGAAGGAGATATGCATTTTTGGTGATAGAAATTTAAGTAGAGATATAGCTTATGTTAAAGATGTAGCCCATGCTTTTTATTTGGCTATAAAAAGCGAAAAAACTCAAGGACTTTACAATATGTCATCTGGTAAAGGTGTAACATTACAAGAGCAAGCAGAAATTATAGCAGATATTTGGGCACCTAATCCAGAAAACAAATCTAAAATATCTTATAGACCAGATATACAAAATAATACCAGCTCATATTTATTTTCTATGAGAAAAGCTAAGGATGACTTTGGCTACATTCCTAAGTTTTCAGATTTTAGATTAATGATGCAAGATTATAAGAATGATTTAGATAACAGTAAGTATCAGGAGCTGTTTAATTATGTCAAGTAATATGGTGGCAACAGGGTCACTACCATTTAGGTTAACGAAAAGAATTTTTGATATAATATTTTCATTAATTTTATTGATACCAGTTATGCTAATTATTTTTATTTCCTTTATTTTTATCAAGATAGAAGATCGAGGACCAATATTTTATAAGGCAGAAAGAACTGGACTTTTTGGAAAACCATTTAAGATGTATAAGTTACGCTCAATGAAAGTAAATGCACCAGATATAAGGTTAGAAGATGGTTCAACATATAATGGAGATGATGACCCAAGAGTTACTAAATTTGGAAAATTCATTAGAAAAACAAGTATAGATGAACTTCCACAAATTATAAATGTTTTATTAGGTGACATGAGTTTTATAGGTCCAAGACCTGATACACCTATGTATTTGGACAAATATACGGAAGAAGAAAAAAAAATTCTCACTGTTAGACCTGGAATTACAGGGTATAACCAGGCCATTAATCGAAACTCTGTTTTGACAAAAGAGAAACTAAAAAATGATATTTATTATGTTGAACATTTATCCTTATTGTTTGATATTAAGATTATTTTTTTGACTATACTAACATTATTAAAAAGGAACAATGTCAACAGAAATTTAAATATAATTGAAGATTAAAATTAGTGAAAACATAATTTAAGATGGTATTAAATATGAAAAAATTAATGATTTTAGGTGCAAGTATTTTACAAATTCCTGCTATCTTGGAAGCAAAAAAAATGGGATTATATGTTATTGCAGTTGACATGAATCCTAATGCAGAAGGTTTTTCATATGCAGATAAGAAGATTGTAGTGAGCACTACTGACACAGAAAAAGTATTAGAAGAAGCTAGGAAAAATAAAATAGACGGGATTATTACGATTGCTAGTGATAGACCGATGACTACTGTAGCAAAAGTAGTTAAAGAACTTAACTTAATAGGAATAAATGAAAGCACAGCAATAAATGCAACTAATAAGTCTAAAATGAGAGATATTTTAAAAAAGAATAATGTTCCTATACCTATGTATTTTTCTGTATCTAATTATGATTGTTATATTAAAGCAATCAACAAAATTAGAGAAAATAATTATAGGTGTATAGTGAAGCCTGCTGATAATTCAGGAAGCAGAGGTATAAGACTAATCGATAATTATGATTCAGATAATTTAAGAAGAATATATGATTATTGTATGCAAAATTCAATTTCTGGTAATTTAGTTGTAGAAGAATACATGGAAGGACCAGAGGTCAGCGTTGAAACAATCTCTAAAAATGGGATTTGTAATGTTATACAGGTTACTGATAAATTAACTACTGGTGCTCCATATTTCGTGGAGATGGGTCATAGTCAGCCATCACAGTTAGGACATTTAATTGTTGAAAAAATAAAAAAAGTTGCTATTGAGGCTAACAGAGCAATTGGTATCATAGATGGACCTTCACATACTGAAATCAAAATAACAAAAGATGGCCCAAAGATAGTAGAAATTGGTGCTAGATTGGGTGGAGATAATATAACAACACATTTAGTGCCTTATTCTACAGGTGTAAATATGGTTGAAGCTTGTATTAGATTATCGATTGGTGAAGATATTAATTTAGAGAAGAACCTTAATTTAGCGGCTGCTATTAGATATATTGAATATGATAAAGGTAAAATTAAATTCATCCATGGATTAAATGAAGCAAAGAATATGTCTGGAATTAAAGATGTTACTTTAGTTAGTAACGTTAATGAAAATCTCAATGAAATAAAGTGTAGCGGAGATAGAGCAGGATTTGTAATATCGCAAGCTTCGAATCCCAAAGATGCTATATCTATTGCTGAAAGAGCAATAAGAACCATTAAATTTGAGTTTTTTTCCGAGGAGAGATGAATTGAAGGGATATGTGTTTTTATCAAATAGTCCTAAACCAACAGTACAAGAACAATTAAGTAGAACAGATGTAAAATTAACGAACGTTAGTAGACCATGCTTAAAAGCTGCTATTGACATGGGGTATACGGTATATTTTGGAATAAATAGGAGTAATCCAAATGAGCTAAAATGTGAATTGCCAGTAAAAATGTTTGATTCTCATACGTATAGGGACTTGCTAAATATTAAGGATAATATAGTAGCGTATAAGAATCTAAGTGAAGTAATAAAAAATAACAATATAAACGTAATTCATTGTAATACTCCTATCGGTGGCCTAATAGGGAGATTAGTTGGTACAAGATACAATGTTGATAAAATAATATATACAGTTCACGGATTTCATTTTTTTCAAGGGCAGTCTTTTTTAAAAAATTTAGTATTCAAATTTTCTGAAAAAATATTGGCTAGATTTACTGATGTGATTATTACTATAAATGAAGAGGATTATCAAGCAGCAAAAAATTTTAAATTAAAAAACAATGGTAAAATTTTCAAAGTACATGGAGTAGGTATTGATACAATAAGTATCAAAAACATTGATGTATCAAAAAATGAGATTAGAAAAAAATTAGGACTGAAATTTGATGATACTGTATTAATATCTGCTGGGAGACTTGAAAAGAATAAAAATTATAAAGCTGTCATAGACGCTTTATCTTTGGTTAAGGATCAAGAAAACATTAAATATTTGATATGTGGAGTTGGGCCTAGTGAGGTCGAACTTAAAAAATATGCTAAAGAAAAGGGTGTTGAAAGTAAAATAATTTTTCTTGGTTACAGGGATGATATTATAGAATTAATGAAATCATCAGATATATTTTTGCTTACATCACTAAGAGAAGGACTCCCTAGATCAGTAATGGAAGCAATGGCATGTGGACTTCCGTGTATTGTATCTGATATCAGAGGAAACAGAGACCTTATTGATGATAATTTAGGAGGATTTATAATTGATGTTAATGATAAGCATCAATTAAACGATAGAATTATGAGATTAGTTGACTCCTTAGATATGAGATTAAATATGCGAGAATATAATTTAAAAAAAATAAAAAAGTATGATTCGCTAATTGTAGAGAAAGAATTAAGATATATTTATAATTCTACTTTATAATATCAAGAAATAAAATTAGGAGATATTGTGAGTAATATAAAAAGAATATTGCATGTAATTGGTGGAATGGATAGAGGTGGTGCTGAAACTCTAATAATGAATATTTATAGGAACATAGATAGGACAAAGGTGCAATTTGATTTTGCTGTTCATACCAATAATAGGTGCCATTATGACGATGAAATAGAAAGCCTGGGAGGTAAAATTTATCACCTTCCTAGATTCAAGATTTATAATATAATAGATTATAAAATTTCATGGAATAAGCTCCTAAGTAAAGGAGAGTGGCAAATTATTCATGGCCATTTAGATAGTACTGCATCCATTTATCTAAAGATTGCAAAGAAATATGGATTGATAACAATAGCACATAGCCATTCAACATCATCAGGGACTGGAGTTAAAAAAATAATCGTGGATTACCTACATAGAGATATTGTAAAATTCTCTGATTATAATTTTGCTTGCTCAACAGAGTCAGGGGAGTGGTTATTTGGTAAGAATTCTAATTTTTCAATCATTTATAATGGAATTGAAATGAAAAAGTTCATTTTTGATGAAAGTATTAGGAAGAATGTCAGAAATGAATTAAATTTGAACAATAAGTTTGTTATAGGTCATGTAGCTAATTATACTTATCCTAAAAATCACAAATTTATTATTGAATTATTTAAAATAATTGCAGAAAAAGACTCTAACGCTAATTTAGTTCTTGCTGGAAAAGGTGTAAAAGAAAATATATATGAAAGTATTAGGGGTACATTAATAGAGAATAAGATAACTTTTTTAGGTGTTAGAAATGATATCAATAGAGTATTACAAGCTTTCGATGTGTTTATACTTCCATCACTTTATGAGGGATTACCTGTTTCTTTAGTTGAAGCACAAGCGTCAGGATTACAGTGTATAGCTTCTGATCAAATTACAAAAGAGGTAAAATATACTGAAAATCTAGAATTTATCCCTATAAACAATAACGACTCTTTAAAAAAATGGGCAAATAAAATTTTGAGTTTAAAGAATATTAAACATAAAAATTTGTATGATGAATTAGTTGATAGTGAGTTCAATATTATAAAAGTTTCGAAGTCTCTGCAAAATTTTTATTTGAATTTGTGATTTTACTAAATATAAGTATATATTTTAAGGACATATTATGGATATAAAACCAAATATAGTATTTTATATAAATAACCTAGAAAAAGGTGGAGCAGAACGTGCAATATTACAATTGGCAACTGGATTTCACGAACAAAATTACAAAACGACAGTAATTACAACCTTTGAAGGTAACAATGAATATGATTTTCCTAAAAACATAAATAGGATTAATTTATTAGACAAACAAGATACTGGAAATAGGATAAAACGAAATTTTTTCCTTATTCACAAGCTAAGGAAAATACTTGAGACCCAAAACCCTGATTTTTTAATTTCATTTATGGCTGAAGCAAACTTTAGAGCTATATTGTCTTCCATAGGTTTAAAAACAAAATGTATTGTTTCAGTAAGAAATGATCCAGAAAAAGAATATGCAGGTAAATTAGGTAAGTTTGTTGGTAACTATATAATGCCTATAGCTGATGGATGTGTATTCCAAACTCATGAAGCTCAAGCTTGGTTTCCAAAAAAACTACAGAGAAAATCAAAGATAATTTATAATGCTGTTAAAGATGATTTTTTTAAGATTCAAAGAAACATTGAAGAGAATACGATAGTCACATGCGGAAGACTTGAAGAGCAAAAAAATCATAAGATGCTTATTGATGCATTTGAAATAGTTGTTAAAAAATGTAAATATGCTAAGTTATATATATATGGTGAGGGATCATTAAGAAATGAATTGCAAAACATTATCGATAAAAAGGGGCTGAGTAATAATATAAAATTATGCGGAAATTCAAATGATATACCTGGTGTTCTTAGTAGAGCTGAGATTTTTGTTTTATCTTCAGATTATGAAGGAATGCCAAATGCTCTTATGGAAGCACTAGCAGCAGGAGTCCCATCTATATCAACTGACTGCCCATGTGGAGGTCCTAGAATGCTTATAAATGATGATGAAAGTGGACTCTTAGTAGAAACAGGTAGTTATATAGAATTGAGCTCTGCTATCATAGATGTTTTACAAGATAAGGAATTACAAGATAAGTATTCTAAAGAAAGTAAAAAAAATGCAAATCAGTATAAATCTACCTTTGTTTTAAACTCTTGGATAGAATATTTAGAAAGTCTAAAATTAAATGAGTAATTTATCATTAAAATATTTATAGGAGAATTATTTGAAGATATATTTTATACTTCTGTTAGTATTATTATTTAATATTTTTTTAGAAACAACATTTAAAAATATAAGAATATTTGACTACAGAATAAAATTAAGAGATATAAGTTTTATAGTGTGTTTTTTATTAATACTTTCAATTGGGATATTTAGGCATGAAGAACTTGGTGTTGATGTTATTAATTACAGAAGTTACTTTTCAAATTTATACCCTAACTTTAGTATGAAATTTTTTATTACAAATCATATTTATGATCCGGGTTATGTTCTGTTAAATAAAATTATTGCATTATTTACTGGAAATTTTAGAATATTTGAAGTTATCGTATTTTGTATAACTTTTGGTATTTTCTCAATTATTATATATAAGGATTCAAAATATCCGGCATTAAGTTTTTTGATATATTCTGGATTAGAATTTATTGGTTTCAATATGTGTATTTTACGCCAATCCATTGCATGTGTTTTATGTTTTCTAGCCTTTAGGTTTTTAGAAAAAAATAAATTGATAAAATATTTTATCTTAGTTTTATTAGCTATTTCGTTCCATAAAACAGCAATATTTTTTTATTTGACATATGTATTATCGTATAATAGAAAAAAATCGACATCTTTTAAATTAAATATTATATATATACTTTTATCTTATTTAGGATTTAGTATGTTATTACCTAAAATATATAATTTGTATAGTAATAATTACTCTAATGTGGCGGTTAGTGGTGAAGGAATTAAACTTCTATTCTTCTATGCATTTATTGTAATTTTTATAGGCGTATTATTAAAGAAAAATAAAGTTAACAGTGAAATTATGAGATATGAGTCTTCTTTTGGAGCCATTTATATACAAATGGGTGCGATATCATTTTCGTTATTTACTAGAGTTACAAATTATTTTTCAATATTATTTACTTTATCAATACCTAATATTGTATATGAGTCTAAATATAGAAGATTATACATAATTATATTTACTTTTATATTCTCAGCACTTTATATATATGGTTTATTTAATAATGGGTTGGGAGTGGTTCCATATAAATCATTTATGTAAATCGTTAGAGCTCATATAAAAATACATTCATTAAAATTATTGAGGAGAATTAGTATGAGTTATGTTTTTGAAAATGTTATAAATTATTTAATTAATCCCAAGGTTAGAATTAGGGTAAATTCTAAACTCGGAATATTGAGTGACACGGACGATGCAAAATTTTTAGTAAAGCTTTTTGATGCATCTATGGGGTATGGATTGAATTTAGATAACCCAACAACATTCAATGAAAAGTTACAATGGTTAAAACTTTATAATAGAAGACCAGAATATACTATTATGGTTGATAAGTACAAAGTGCGAGATTATATATCCGAAAAAATTGGAGATGAATATCTTATTCCACTGATTGGTGTCTGGGATAATCCTGATGATATTGATTTCGAATCTCTTCCAAACCAGTTTGTACTAAAGTGTAATCATAATTCGGGTCTTGGATTGTGTATATGTAAAGATAAATCAAAGTTGGATATAAAAAAAGTTAAAAGAAACTTGAGAAAAGGCTTAAAACAAGATTACTACTTATTAGGTAGGGAATGGCCGTATAAAGATGTCCCTAGAAAGATTATTGCTGAAAAATACATGACCGATGAAACAGGTACAAATTTGAGAGATTATAAATTTTACTGTTTTGATGGTAAAGCAAAAGTAGTTGGAATATATCAGGATAGGAATACTGATAAAGAAACAACGGGAGATTTTTTTGATATGGATTTCAATTGGTTAGATTTCACATTTAATATGCCTAATGCTAAAGTAAAACCATCTAAACCAAATCATTTTGATAAAATGAAAGAAATTGCAGAGATTTTATCTGAAGGAATACCACATGTTAGGGTGGATTTATATTTAAGCAATGATAAGATTTATTTTGGAGAATTAACATTTTTCGATGGGAGTGGCTTTGATAAAATTGAACCATTTGAATGGGATGTTAAGTTAGGTAGTTGGATAAATCTACCTGCTAAAACTCAATGATATAAGGAAATAATCCTAATGAATAGAAGAAAACTTTTAGCCTTTAACACAAGTTCATCATTAATATTTCAATTGACTACAATTATTTGTGGATTTATAGTACCTAGATTAATTCTACATACATATGGATCCGAGGTAAATGGATTAATTAATTCTATAACACAATTTCTAGCTATAATAGCATTTCTGGAGTTGGGAGTAGGAGCTGTAATTGAGTCATCTCTATACAAGCCATTGGCAGAAAAAGATCATGTTGAAATCAGCAAGATTGTAGTATCAGGTCAGAAGTTCTTTTCTAGACTAGCAAGAATTCTTTTAGTTTATGTAATTATACTTATGGGAGTATATCCACTAGTAGCAAAAAGTAACTTTGGATTCTTGTATACTGCTACTATGATTCTTGTAATAAGCATAAGTTCATTTGCTCAATATTATTTTGGAATTGTTAATAGCTTGCTCATAACTGCAAATCAAAGAGGGTATTTTTCTTTTAATATCCAAACTGTTACATTGATATTAAACACTATAGCCTGTTTTATATTAATAAAATTAGGGGCTTCTATCCATATAGTAAAGCTAACTACATCTTTAATATATCTGTTTAGACCATTTTTGCTTTCTATATATGTTAAGAAAAATTACAATATAGATTGGAGTATTAAATACTCAGGAGAGCCTATAAAACAAAAATGGAATGGAATAGCTCAACATGTTGCTGCTGTTATACTGGATGGAACAGACAGTATTATTCTTACAATGTTTATTGGACTTAGTTCAGTATCAATTTATTCCGTTTATAATATGATAACTCAAGGAATCAGAGTACTTGTCGTATCAATGGCTGGAGGAATGCAGTCATTGATGGGAGAATTACTTGCAAAAGAAGAATTTGAAAAGTTAAAGGATATTTTTGGCCGGGTTGAGTGGACAGTCCATACAGCTACAATTTTAATTTTTGGAGTTACTTTAGTATTGATTTTGCCTTTTGTCGAAATTTATACTTTAGGTATTAGGGATGCGAAATATATTCAGCCATTATTTGCTTTTTTAATGGTTATAGCGAATGCAGTAAGATGCTTAAGATTACCATACAATCTAATGATATTAGCAGCTGGTCATTATAAACAAACTCAGAATAACTATATAATCGCTGCTATTTTAAATATAGTTTTATCTATAATGCTTGTTAATACTTTAGGATTAGTTGGTGTTGCAATAGGAACATTTATTGCTATGTTATATCAAACTATTTGGATGGCATATTATAATTCTAGAAATATAATTTACTGGTCGCTGAAATTATTTATTAAACAAATGTCAGTAGATATATTAATGATTATCTTATTTATAATAGCGTATATGTTACTTAATATATATGCAGGTTCTTGGATTTCATGGATATTACAAGCAATTATAGTAACCGCTGTTGGTATTTTTATGACGTTGCTTATAAATGCGATTTTCTACAAGAGTTACATTATAAAACTAATTGAAAAAATAAAGGAAAGCATAAAGTCAATCTTGTAATATAATAGTTTTTGTAATAGGAGATTTTATGAATATAAGATTACGAAGTAACCTAAAAAATGTGATATTAGAATTATATGGTAAATATAGGATTCGAAGATCAAGAAAAAATGAAATAAATAAAATATCTGATCAAAGAAGACAAAATATTTTAGGGAAGGTTCATTTAACAGAGGATCAGATTAAAAAAGTTAATGAATTATATATAAATAACTATGGAGAGAAAGTATCTTTAGATTGGCATAAATATTTCACTGCTTATACTGGAAATTTTGATGAGAATTTTTTTCCTGAGCTTTTATTTATTCCTGAATTTGAACACTTTATGAATATAAATAAGGATTATTCAAAAGCTATAGAGGATAAGAATTTATTGCCATTAATTGCTAAATCTGTAGGTATCAAGACTCCTGAAATATTATTATCATGCTGTTATGGGCTATATAGAGACAATAATTATAGTTTGTTATCTAAAATTGAATTTACTAATAAATTATCGAACTTAGGCAAAGTATTCATTAAACCGTCTGTTGATTCAGATAGTGGTAGTGATTGTTTTATTGCTAATTTTAGAAATGGGATTGATACTTTAACCAATAAGAAGGCTGAGGATGTTCTAAGCAATCTAGGTAGTAATTTTGTTATTCAAGAAGTTATATCCTGTCATGAATCTATAAAAGAAATATACCCAAAGAGTGTTAATACATTTAGAATAATAACGTATAGATGGAATAATAAAATTGAAGCTATGCCTGTTATTATGAGGATCGGTAGAGGTAATGCTAATATTGATAATGCCCATGCAGGAGGCATATTCATTGCATTAGACAATGACGGTATTTTGCATAAAACTGCTTTTACGGAGTTTTGTGATAAATTTAATGAACATCCAGATACAAAACTTATATTCGAGGGTCATAAGATAGTTGGGGTAGAGAAAGTGATTGAGGCGGCTAAACGAATGCATCAAGCATTACCACAGCTAGGATCCTATAATTGGGACTTTACAATCGATGAAGATGGTGAGCCAGTTCTAATTGAAGCAAATGTAAATGGTGGATCCATTTGGTTGATTGAAATGGCTCATGGTAAAGGAGGCTTTGGTGAAAATACAAAAGATGTCTTAAAATGGATTAGAGAAATGAAATCCCTTAAATTAGAAGATAGAAAGAATGAATTTGAAAAAATATGAAATATATATACGTTTAACAAAAGCCATCATGAAAACTAGAGTTACATGGTGGCTTTTTGAAGTAAAGTTATATTTTATAAAAATCTTTATACCACTCAGCAAATTTCCTAATACCTTCTCTAAGACTGGTATCAGGTTTAAAACCGAAATCTTCTTCTAGTGGTTTTGTATCGGCGTATGTGATAGGTACATCGCCAGGTTGCATTGGTACTAATTTTTTGTAAGATTCAAAGTCATAATCTTCTGGTAGGACTTTTGCTCTTATTAGCTCTTCTTGTAGTATTTCTACGAAGTCTAGGAGATTTTCTGGATTGTTATTTCCTATATTATATACCTTGTATGGTGGGATTGGTAATCCATCATCGCCATTTTTTCTTTCTGGTGCTTTTTGCATTACTCTTTTTACCCCTTCTACTATATCATCGATATAGGTGAAGTCTCTTTTACAATTACCGTAGTTGAATATTTTTATGGTTTCTCCATTACGGAGTTTGTTTGTAAATCCAAAATATGCCATATCTGGTCTTCCTGCTGGGCCATATACTGTGAAAAATCTTAGGCCTGTTGATGGGATATTATAAAGCTTGCTATAGGCATGGGCCATTAGTTCGTTAGATTTTTTTGTTGCTGCGTATAAGGACACAGGATTATCTACCTTATCATCTGTACTATAAGGTACTTTTTTATTTGATCCATATACAGATGATGAAGAGGCGTATACTAAGTGCTCTACTCCTTTTGCTCCATTATCGTAAGAATGGCGGCAGGCTTCAAGAATATTATAAAAACCTATCATATTTGATTGGATATAGGAGTCTGGATTTGAGATTGAATAACGTACTCCTGCTTGGGCACCTAGGTTTACAACTATATCTGGCTTATGATCTTTAAATATTTTATCAATAATAGTTTTATCTGCTAAATCTTCTTGGTAGAAGGTATAGGATGAATCATCATGAGTTCCTAAACATCTTTCAATTTCTTCTAGTCTCCACTTTTTTATGTTTACATCATAATAATCGTTCATATTATCAATTCCCACTATATTTATAGGGGATTGTGTTTTTAAAAGTTCTAAAACAAGGTTGCTGCCAATAAAGCCAGCAGACCCTGTTATAAATATTGTCTTATTTTTTAAGTCTATGTTGTTCATAATTTTCCTTATTAATCTCTTTTAAATATGTCTCTAGTATATACTTTGTCTATTACATCATCTAATTCTGAATCATACCTATTAGCTATTATTGCCTCACTAATTTTTTTGAATTTATTCATGTTATTTACTATTTTTGACCCGAAGAATGTTTCTCCATCTTTGAGGGTAGGTTCGTAGATTATTACTTCAGCTCCCTTTGCCTTTATTCTTTTCATGACACCCTGGATAGAAGATTGGCGGAAGTTGTCTGAATTAGATTTCATTGTAAGTCTATATACACCTATTATTTTATTTTCTTCTTTTTCAGGGTCCCATTTACTATTTGCTGCATAAGCTCCCGCTATTTCTAATACTTGATCAGCTATGAAGTCTTTTCTCGTACTATTTGCATCAACTATTGCTGATATCATGTTTTGTGGGACTTGGTCGAAGTTAGCTAGGAGTTGTTTTGTGTCTTTTGGTAGGCAATAGCCACCGTAGCCAAAGGATGGGTTATTGTAGTGGTCGCCTATTCTTGGGTCTAAGCAGACTCCTTTGATTATTTCTTCTGTATTTAGGCCTTTGCTTTCTGCATAGGTATCTAGTTCGTTGAAGTAGGAGACTCTTAGGGCAAGGTAAGTATTTGCAAATAGCTTGACTGCTTCTGCTTCAGTAAATCCTAAATATAGGATATCTATATCTGATTTTATTGCTCCTTCTTCTAGGAGAGTTGCAAATATTTCTGCCGCTTCTCTTGAGTCATCATCACAGGATACTATTATCCTAGATGGGTATAGATTGTCATAGAGGGCTTGGGATTCTCTTAAGAACTCTGGGCTAAATATTATATTATTTGTCTGATATTTTTCCCTTATATGCTTGGTATATCCGACTGGTATGGTAGATTTAATAATCATCATAGCATCAGAATTGACTTTTAGGACCAATTCTATTACATCCTCTACAGCTGATGTATCAAAGAAGTTCTTTTTGCTGTCGTAGTTTGTCGGAGCTGCTATTATTACAAAGTCAGCATCCTTATAGGCTGCTTCTCCATCAAGTGTGGCCACAAGGTCTAGTTCTTTTTCGGCTAGGTATCTTTCTATATAGTCATCTTGAATAGGGGATATCCTTTTATTTATCATATCTACCTTTTCAGGAATGATATCCACTGCTGTTACAGAATTGTGTTGGGCTAGTAGGGTAGCTATAGACATACCTACATAGCCTGTGCCTGCGACAGCTATTTTATATTTTTTATCTAGTGGCTTATGAGCTTGTGATTTTTTCTCTTCTATAAAAAGGTCCACAGGCTCGAAATCGAGAACTTCTGCTATAGCTTGGAGCTGGTCTATACTTGGCATATAGTCACTTGCTTCTATTCTGCTAATCATAGATCGGTTTATACCCGTCTTATCAGCCAAGTCTTGCTGGGTTATCTTTAATTTTTTTCTATTTATACTAATAGTATCTGCTAATTTATCTAGTGATAGTTTTTTCATATCTATTTCCTTTCATTTGATTATTTATATCATATTATAAGAGGACATAAAGTCAATTAAAACGTCAAAAATAATATGCTATAGATAAAATTTTAAAATAGTGTTATTTAAAATAACTTTGATTATATAACGGATTAATCACATTACATTAGTAGAATTAATTATAAAAATGGATGAATTATTGATATAAATACAAATAATCATTGAAATTTAGGTCAATTTATTATAAAATAGTAGTTAGATATAGTATTTTTTCATACTAAAATTATTATACAAAGAAATATTTACGAGGAGATTTTAATGAACGAACAAGAAATTGATTTATTGGAATTGGGTAAGCAGATTCTTAAGCATAGCTTACTTATTCTGATTCTTGCTATCCTGGCGGGAGCGGGGGCTTTTGGGCTTTCTAAGTATGTGATTAGTCCAAAGTATGAGGCTAATACTTCTATGATTGTTAGCAGCTCTAAACAGAATATTGATCAAAATAATCCGCAAGCTGATGTGGAGCTTAGTCAGATTAATGCGAATAGGGCTCTAGTTTCTACCTATTCTGAGATTGTTAAATCTAGAGGGATTGCTGATAAGGTTATTGCTAACCTTAACCTTGATATGGATTATGAGGAGTTTTCTAATAAGGTATCTATCGAGCCTGTGAAGGATACTCAGATTATTTCTGTCCAGGTTGTCGACACCATTCCTCAAAGAGCAGCAGATATTGCCAATGAGACTTCTATGATCTTTAAGGATTCTATTACTCAGATTATGAATGTGGACAATGTTCAAATCCTAGATAAGGCGACCTTGCCTGAAGAGCCATCTTCTCCAAAGGTTATGAGAAATACCGCTATTGGTGCTATGCTTGGTTTTATATTAGGTATTGGTATTGCCCTTATTATGGAGCTATCTAATACTAGGGTTAAAACTAGTGAAGAAGTGACTGAGGCATTTGATATTCCTGTGCTTGGTCTTATTCCTGATAAGCACAAGGTAAGAAAGTAGGGGGGGAGATTATGGCTAAAAAACATTCATATTACAATTCAAGTCTATATGATGAGGCTATTCGTTCTGTTAGAACTAATATCCAGTTTGCAGATATTGATCACAAAAATAAAATAATTGCTATGACTTCTTCTAAGCCTAGTGAGGGTAAGACTACTGTAGTCTATAAACTTGCCCAATCTTTTGCCGAAAATGGCGAGAGGGTTGTCCTCCTAGATTTCGACCTTAGGGCACCTAAGGTGGGGGTTGTGGCTGGTATTGATAATAACGTGGGTCTTACCAATGTTATTACAGGCAAGCTTGAGCTTGATAGAGCTCTTTATAGGGATAAGGGCCAAGAGAATCTATTCTTGCTTCTTTCAGGTCCTACACCACCTAACCCAGCTGAGATTTTGGCTTCTAACCATATCAAAGACTTGGTCAATGAATTATCCCAGTCTTTTGACTATGTATTTATAGACACACCTCCAGTAGGTCTATTTACAGATGCATCAATTGTGTCTACCTTCTGCGATGGTATGATTTTTGCAATTAAATCCAACGACACCAAAAAGGAAGAAATATCTAGAGCACTTGATAATCTAAAGAAGGTTAATGCCAAGGTTATTGGTGCTATCCTTACCTTTGCTGATGTCAAAGAATTTAATTATAAGGGATACTATTAATGATTGATACACACTGCCATATTATCTATGGCGTGGATGATGGGTCTAGATCGATTGAAGAATCGTTGAAGATGGTAGAAATATACCTGACTAATGGCTTTACAAAAACTATTGCCACAAGCCACTTCGATAGGTCTAGATATATGGTTGATCCTGACGAGATTAGAGAAAAAGCTGCCATTCTTAATGCAGAGATTGCAAAAAGAGGCATAGATTTTAAGATATATCCAGGGCATGAAATCCAGGTAGAGCCTAATACTGTCAAGCTTATAAATGATGGTAGTCTAAACAAACTTGCTGATAGCAGATATGTCCTATTGGAATTGCCCTTTATGAATAAGGCCCTATTCCTTAAGGATTTGATTTTTAATATTCAGCTGGAGGGCTTGGTTCCAATCATTGCCCATGCTGAAAGATATGCCTATGTCAAGGAAAATCCTGACTATCTCCTAGATTTCATCAAGATGGGTGCTCTAATCCAGGTCAATTACTCATCGATAGTCTCAAGTCAAAGGACCACAAGGACTTTACTTGAGAGAAATATGGTCCATTTCTTAGGGACTGATGCCCACCAATCAGAGTGGAGAAGCCCAAATATCAAGGATGAAAAAAGAGAAATAATTGATATAATTGGGGAGGATAAATTTAAAATCCTATCTCAGACTAATCCACAAAAGATTTTGGATGATGAGTATATAGGTTCAGGATACGACCAGATTAAGGAAGCTAAAAAGAAGAAAAGATCTATATTTGATTTTTGGAGAAAGAAATGAAATTAAGAAATATAATTTTATCTCTTTTTGCCCTTGCCTTGCTTGCATCATGCAGCAAAGAGGAAGAAGTATATGAGAAAAGAGATGTAAAAGTAGAGTCTGTATTTGATAATATAGAAGGCAAAGAGGAAGAAAAGCCAGCCGAAGAAGTTAAGGAAGAAAAAAAGAAAGAAGAGCCTAAGAAGGAAGAAGCTGAAAAACCAGCTGAAAAACCTGAGCAAAACCAAGCTCAAGCTAATAAAAATCAGCCTAATAAGCAAACTAGGACAACAAATGTTCTAGCTAACCTCAGAGAGGGCCCAACTTCATTTGAAGAAAACTTTATTCTATCAGTGCCAGCTGAATCCAAAGTCGACTTCATAGAAGAAATCTACCAAGACGGAGTAGCTTGGTCCAAGGTAAGATTTAACGGACGTGAAGGCTACATCAGATCAGACTTATTAAGATAAGACAAACTTCTCAGACCCAGAGTTGGGTTTGGGGAGTTTTTTTCTTCTCCCTTGTTTCGACTGAGCCTAGCGAGTGGAGAAATCTGTTGTTTATTAGAATATTGATAGGGATAAAATTGAGATTTTTTACATCACCCCCTTGTTCCGACCGAAGTGGAGAAATCTATTACAAATACTTAGATTTTTAGAAATACTACGAACGATATGGTACTTATTCGAAGAATAGATGTAGTTGTGCTTTGATTTTAATAAATTATGAGCCCTTAGCAGTTATAATATACTTGTCTACTGGAGCCGACGGGCTAGCCACTACTGTCGATGAAAGGGATAGAGAAGTTTTCTTCGAAAACTTTTTTTGTTACAAGGTAATGGTTTTATTTACCTATAACCGATGTAATTACAGAACCCGATATAAACAGAACCATGGGTTCTCTCACATCCGTTCGAGAAGGGTAGTAGTCTTCCGGACTGGGCTTATAAATATTAAAGTTATGGAAGTTTTAAGAAAATTATTTATTAAAGTTTTGAAGATGAATTTATTCTTTATTTTAAGTAAGTAATAACACCTAAGTGGGTCTAATAGACTTGTCTCTTGGAGCCGGTTGGCTTGGTCTCAATCAGCCGACGGGCTTGTCATAGGTCGATGAAAGGGAAGGAGATGTTTTCTTTGAAAACTTCTTTTGTTATAGGGTGATGGTCATATTTACTTAATGCCGATGTAGATACATAACCCTTTATTAAAAGAACCATGGCCCTCATGTGCCACGTTAACATGCCTTGATTTGGTCGCTCTCGGCCGCTAGGGCAAAATAAACATCGAATAATAGTGCGGGAGCACGGAGAGCTTCGAAGAAGCGATATTCGTGCAGGCTTGCACTCTCATTCGCTCGCGATGGGAAGGGGCGCTTCGTACTGGCTTGGTCTCAATGAGCCGACGGGCTTGTCTCACATACGCTCGATAAGGTATGAGGCACGTCGTACGGGCTTGCTTCTCGTAAAGTTCGAGAAGGGGAGTGAGGACGACCGAGCTTCACTTTTTCATTTAAACATCTTATTTCCTTCTCTTATCCCGATGCCTTATCCTCCCCTTATTCCGACCGTAGTGGAGGAATCTATTACGCATACTTAAATTTTTAGAAATACTTAGAACGATATGTTACTTTTGCGAAGACTATATATAGTTGTTCTTTGATTTGAATAAATAATGACAGCATAGTAATTCTAATAGACTTGTCTCCTGGAGCCGTCGGGCTTGGTCTCAATGAGCCGACGGGCTTGTCTTCGCTCGAAGCAAGGGAAAGGTGGTTTTCTGCGAAAACTTCTGTCCAAATTTTAGGTGATAATTACATTTTTTTATTTTTAATGCGTATTTGCGGTAAAATCGTATTATTTCTATTGCGTATTTGTAGGTAAATGGCATTTATTCTATTGCGTATTTGTGGTATAATGATATAAATTATAATGCGTATTTGTAAGATAGGTGGTTTATATGTTTAAAAGAAAGATTTATAAGGACCTTCTAGATTGGAAGGATTCTTCCAAAGGGACTACAGCTCTCTTGATTGAAGGAGCTAGGCGTGTTGGGAAATCTACTATTGCTGAAGAGTTTGCTAAGGCTGAGTATAAGTCTTATATTTTGATTGATTTTGCTTTTGCACCAGGCCACATTATTGATCTTTTTAAAGATGTTAATGATTTGGACTATTTATTTTTACAGTTGCAATTACACTATGGTGTAGATCTCCACGAGAGAGAGTCTTTGATTATTTTTGATGAGGTTCAATTTAATCCTCTTGCTCGTCAAGCTATAAAAAAGCTTGTTGCCGATGGTAGGTATGATTATATTGAGACTGGGTCACTAATTTCAATCAAGAAAAATGTTGAAGGTATTTTAATTCCTAGTGAAGAGAGGAAAATTGAAATGTTTCCTATGGACTTTGAGGAATTTTTATGGGCTACTGGTGAAGGTGTAACTAATAATATGCTTGAAAAATTCTTCACTAGCAAAAAGCCTCTTGGTGAGGATGCTAATAGGAATATGATGAGGCTTTTTAGGCTTTATATGCTTGTAGGTGGTATGCCTCAGGCTATCAAGGCTTATATTGATACTAATAATTTTAGGATGGTGGACCAAGTTAAAAGGGATATTATAAATCTTTATGAGCAGGACTTTTATAAGATTGATCCAAGTGGAAAAATATCTACACTTTTTGATTCGATACCTGCTGAATTGGCTAGGGCTTCATCTAGGTATCAAGTGTCAAGCGTTATTAAAAATTCAAGGGCTAGTGATTTGTTAGAAGAGATTTCTGAGCTTAAAGCGTCTAAAACTGTACTGATAGCCTATAATGCCAATGATCCTAGTACGGGTCTATCTAGAAATTTAAACCTTGATAAGTTTAAGATGTATTTAGCTGATACTGGGCTAATGGTTACTCTTATGTTTAAGGATAGGGATTTCACAGATAATGTTATATATAAGAAGATCCTTTCTAATAAATTGTCATCTAATTTAGGTATGCTTTATGAAAATATTGTCGGACAAACATTCGCTGTCAAAGGATATAAGCTCTTTTACCATACCTATTATGACAAGACTGCAAAGAGGACTTATGAGATAGATTATTTGATAACAGAGGCTAATAAGATTAGCCCTGTAGAGGTAAAATCTTCTAATTATAGAAAGCATATATCTTTGGATGAATTTTCCAAAAAATATTCCAAGAATATTGGAAATAAGTATGTGATCCATAATAAGGATTTTAAGAAGGAAAAGGACATATACTACCTACCATTTTATATGGCTCAATTTTTGTAGGTGGTAATATTTAAATAGGAGAAGATTATGAGACCAAAAATTAAAATTACTTTAGTTGATAAGAAGGGGGATTGTCCTTGTCATAAGGGCTATCAGATTGGACAAACTTGGGATTTTGATACTGATAGGGGAGAGTTTTGTTCGCTTGCTATGCATACTCTTTTTCCTATGGTGGATATCCTCCGTTATGGGGGAAAGCTTCCTAAGTCTAGGGCTGGGGATGTGCGTTTTGCTTGTCCTGATGCTGATGTGATTAATATTTTTAGATTAGAGAAGATTGATGGATAAGATTTTTATTTATCTTGGTCTGACCAATATACTAGGACTTGTTTTATATATTCCTAACAAGTCTCTTAGGTCTGGAATTATAAAAAGTATTTTGACCTTAATTCTCTATTTGATAGGAATATGTGGAGGGTCCTTGGGACTTATCCTTGCTATTTTGATCTTTGATAGGAATACAGCCAAGGATGGGCTTAGTCTAAAAGTTTTTGCCTTTGCTAGCTTTGTGATTGAGCTTGTTTTGTTTTTGCTTTTTAGAAAGGATATGAGAAGTCTTTCTTTTGATTTTGTCGGATTTTTTGAGGATAAGCCATATTTATTGATATATTTGGGACTTATTAATCTGATAAGTTTTTTAGCCTTTGGCTTTGACAAGTATAGGGCTAACAGAGATAAGCGGAGACTTAAAAATGGACTTTTGCTAGGCCTATCTTTTATTGGTGGAGCTGTCGGTGGCCTTATTGGTATGAAAGTTTTTAGGCATAAAACCAAGAAGGATTATTATAAAATGGGCCTGCCTCTTATGATTTTGATGCAGGTTTTGCTATTAATATTAATTGTGAACACATAATTTTCCAGTATAAAAAACATTTGATTTATAATTTTAATCTCTTGCATGAAAATGTTTAGAGATTTTTTATTTATACTTGTATAAATTTTATAAATATGGTACTATAAAAGTAACATAAATAGTACTATAAATGTAACAAAAAAGAAGGGTTTTCTATGATGGAAGTAGAAATAGATAATAGAATCAAGGAGTTTAGGAAGGAAATGGGTCTTTCTCAAAATGCCCTGGCAAAAATGGTAGGTCTTAAGCGCAGATCGATAATGGCTTATGAAAATAATACTATAAGCCCGACCCTTGAGACAGCCTATAAGATCTGCAAGGTTTTTGATAAGGACATCAAGGAAGTATTTATATTTAAATAGGAGAAATTATGGGATTATTATTTAATTCAAATGAAGAAATAGAAGAAAAAGTAAAAGAAGCCTTTGGAGATGGGGGAGCCTACCTTGTAGCCTTTAAGCATAATTCTGCTGCTAAGGGCCTTATAAAATTACTCTTAAGTAATTTATATTATGTATTTGATAGCACCAGGACCTTTATCTTACATTTTGGCCCAAAGGGAATCTATGAATCAGAAATGTCAAATTCACTAAAAAAAGACTTCCTCTTCATGGCCTGGAATGAGATAGAGGATATAAGCATAGACTATTCATATAAAAACATACTTAAAATCAACCACCTAGGCAAAGTCTACCAATACGAAATCCCATATAAGGGCAAGATTTTTGTAAATAATGAAAAAAATATAGAAAAGCTTCTGGATAATGATTGGTATAGGGTTTAAAAACTTATGAAAAAGATCGAAATAATAGATTATTTCCCTGCTTATGATATAAGTCTAGCCTGGTACAAAGACCCACTTACTGTGAAGATGGTTGATGGAGTCCAGAAAGCTTATGAGCTGGATGACCTTATTAGGATGTATACTTATTTATCTAAGCACGGGGACTTATTTTATATAGAATATGATAATAAGCTTATTGGTGATTGTGCTATTTTTGATGATAATATGGTTGCCCTTGTTCTTGATAAGGATTATAGGTGCAATGGTCTTGGTTCTCTTGTTTTGCAAAATTTGATTGATTATGCTAAAGATAAGGGGCTTAGATATTTAAAGGCTGAGATTTATGATTTTAATGAGCCTAGTCTTAATTTATTTAGTAAATTTGGCTTTAAAGAGTGCGGAAATGAACTTTATAGGCTTGATTTATAAAATTGTGGCCCAAAGCATCATGCTTTGGGCCTTTGTCTTACTTATTTTCTTTTTCTAGTTTGAATTCCAAGAGGACTGGGTTGTGGTCGCTGTTTACGAAACCTAGTTTTTGGCCCTTTACTTTATTTACTATGACATTTTTGCTGACTATAAAGCCATCTATTATGCATTCGTAGGAGTCGTTTGGGTCGTATGGTTTGTGGTTGAGTCTTGAGGAGTTTGTGTTTTCATCAAAGACTGTTTTGAAATCATCTGACATATACTCATAAGGGAATGGTGATGGATGCCACATGTCTTCTGGTGTGTCTGTTTTGTGACCTTCTCTTAGTTCTTGATTAAAGTCTCCACCTACTATTACGTAGTTGCCTTTTTTGTATTCTTCTGCCATGAAGGCTAGAATTTGTTTGGTCTGGGCAAGCCTTCCATTTGAGCCTGATTCGTAGGCATCCAGGTGGGCATTTACTAGGACTAATTGCTTATCAGTTCCCTCGATTGGTAGGTAGGATGCGTTGAAGCCTCTTTTTAGGTTGGCGAGCCTTACAGGCCACTTGTGTGGGATTGGTTGTTGGTATCTAAAGGATGATTCGATTTGGTATTTGGAATTTGTATAGATTCCTGAATTTACCTCGCCCATTGGAGGGAAGGGAATTGGTACGAAATTTACCTTGTAATTGTAGGCGAAGGTTGAAATACCGTCTAATTTATTGTCGAAAAATTCGACTTCATTTATGTGATAGGTCCTCTTGGAGTCGCTATCTACTTCTTGGAGCAGACATAGGTCTGGGTCAATTTTGTTTATGGAGTCTGCTATGCCAGTTAGGGCCTTTTCTACATGGTCTTTTGATATAGGAAAGACCATCTTGCCCCCATCCATAAAGAAATCTGTGTCCTTATCTAGGCCAGCATAACCTATGTTCCATGTTAGTAGCTTGTAATCGTGGTCTTGTTCTAGTTTTTGGTCTTTGCTTCCAGTTACTGCTATTTCTTCTACATCTTTTGGTTTATATTCTGTAATCATCAGATAAACTAAAAGAAGGATAAAGGCTAGTAAGATGATACCTACAAGGCCAAGTAATATTTTTATTGTTTTTTTCATAAGCACCTCTCTTTTAAAATAAGCTTATCACTTATAAAGAATTTTGTAAATAGTTATAGCTTTAAATTGTGGTAAGATAAATAGGTAAGGAGATTGTATGAAGAAAATTTTATGGGATATAGATGGTACACTTTTAAATTTTGACCTGGCAGAGACTAGGGCTATTTTTGCGTGTTTTGATATATATAGTTTGGATAAGCCAAGTGATGAAATGATTAAGACCTATAAGCTTATAAATAAGTCATATTGGGAAAGGCTTGAAAGAGGCGAGGTAAGTAGAGAACAGGTCCTTGTGGGAAGATTTGAAAATTTCTTTGCTGATTACGGTATAGATGAATCTATAGCAATCGATTTTAATAAGACCTACCAAGAAGAGCTTGGTAAGACCTATGTCTTTAATCCATATGGTAAGGAGATTATCGAAAAACTCCATGGCAAGTATGACCAATATGCTGTGACAAATGGCTCGCTTACAGCCCAAAGAGGCAAGCTTGATGGGTCAGGCCTAAATAAAATTTTTATCAAATCTTTTATTTCGGAACTTGTAGGATACGAAAAGCCTGATGAGAGATTTTTTGACTATGTATTTGACCATATAGGTTCAAGAAATCTAGATGATTATGTAATTATAGGTGATTCTCTAACATCAGATATGCTTGGAGGTATTAGGTCTAAGATTAAGACTGTTTGGTTTAATCCAAATGCTTTGGAAAATACATTGAATTTAGATATTGACTATGAGATAAGGTCTCTAAAAGAAGTAGATGTATTGATTGATAAAATATTTGCATAAATTGAATTTTAAAGATAAAAACTGTATAATCTGAACAGATAAGAAATGAGATTAGGCCTATATCTTTATTAAGGTATAGGCAAATTTGTTTAAGGAGGAGTAATGGATAAGGCTGTGCCCGACCCGGATTTTAAGATAATAGGATACTAGTATAGTGGCGATTCTTTTTGCCATTATACATAAAAGAGAAATGAGGTAAAAATGGCAGAGAGAAGATATGATGTTGATAATCTTAAAAACTTACAAGAAGAAATCAACCAAATGAACCCTGTAGATATCGCCGATAAGCTAGAGATTTTGCCAGAAAAATCTGTAGCAATTTGGATTAAGCTTTTAAACAAGGATCTCTTGGCAGATGCTTTTACAGAATTAAGACCAGAAAATAAGGATAGGATCCTATCTATTTTATCAGAAGAAAATATTAAGGACCTAATCAAAGAACTAGACGAAGATGAGCTTGTAGATACCCTCCAGGAATTACCTGCAAATATGGTTCAAAAGCTAATGACAAGCCATATCGAAGATTCCAGGAGAACTATTATTAACGAGCTATTAGGCTATCCAGAGGAATCTGTTGGTTCTATAATGACAGTTAACTTCCTATCTGTAAAATCTAGTGAATCTCCAGCTAAGGCTATGGAAAAGGTCATGAATTCTGATTTAGATGCTGAAAAGCTAGAGCAAATCTGGGTTACAGATGATTCTTTAGTACTAATAGGATTTGTATTTATAGCCGATCTTATTAGAAATAAAAAGGCGACTATCGAATCTATCACAGAGCCTATAACAGCATCAGTAAGCCCAACAGATGACCAAGAGGTAGTAGCTAAGCTATCTATCAAATATGATCTAGGAGAGGTGCCAGTTACAGATTCTGAAGGAAGACTAATCGGTATCGTACCAGCAGAAGATGTTATCGACATCGTTCACGAAGAGATGCAAGAGGACTTTGCTAACGTAACAGGTATTTCTGATCAGTCAGAAACATACCTAGACGAACCAAGCAGGACCATTGCAAAAAATAGGACAACTTGGCTAGTAATTTGTCTAATTACTGCTACAATGACAGGCTTTATTATTCAAAGGTATGAATCAATACTTGCCAAAGCTGTAGCCCTTACAGCCTATATACCAATGTTGATGGACTCCGGTGGAAACGCTGGAAGCCAGGCATCAACCACAATTATGACTCAATTATATAGTGGCGAGCTATCTGCTAAAGACTTCTTAAAAGTTATTTTTAAGGAAGCTAGGGTAGGAACACTTGTATCCCTAGTACTTGTGGCTATCAACTTTATAAGGATACTAATAGTAGATAATGTAAGCCTTGCAGTAAATTTAACAGTATCAATAACATTATTTTTAACAATAGTTCTATCAAATGTAATTGGTGGACTCTTGCCATTAATTGCTGATAAGCTAAAAATAGATCCAACCGTAATGGCTGGACCACTTATAACAACAATCGTAGATACAGGTGTACTTTTAATTTATTTTGAAGTAGCATCAGTGCTTTTGGGTTTATAAACAATTACCGTATACTTATTAATGAGTATGCGGTTTTTTATTTGTATTATTGATATTTCAATATTTACGATGAGGGATAACTTATAATAATTAAGTATTATAA